>CBDUSG010000042.1:0-11087 GCA_965369575.1 uncultured bacterium
AAACCCCGCCATCAAACGATTTTTAAAAGAAGAGATGCGCAGCATCACATGGAGGGGTGTGGGGGGCAACTTGCCCCCCACAGGCCGACTCGCGGCGGCGTCTCGAATCCGCCGGGGATTCACGCTTAATGGCAACGTTTTAAATTCAAACGATTAAGACGACCCCCTTTGTCTTATATTGTAACATATGACGGCCCGATCCGGTCGGCGGATATTTTCGAGGATCGCGTCTTGCGCTGTATAAGCTCCTGATATTACTAGTGTTAGCGCTTGCCAGAGCATCGTTGAGCTAAGCGCCCCTGCCTTGGCACGCCTGATGCTCTTAATAGGAAGTCAAAGAAAACACATCGCAGCGATGACCCAAAGGGGGTGTTGTAAATGACTCTTACCAGGTTTAGAAGGCGCACGGCTGCAGATCCTTTCGGGACCTTTTATGGTCTCCCGGAACGTTTTTCCGATTGGACGCCGGACGTTCCGTCCTTCTTCGGACGAGGCGAAAATCAGGGCTTCGGGATGGGGTGGCATCCGGCAGCGGACGTGTACGAAGACGACGGCAACGTGTACGTGAAGATGGATCTGCCCGGCATGTCTAAAGACGACATCGACATATCCTTCGACGGCCACGTCCTGTCGATCACCGGACGCCGCAAAGAAGAGGAAGTCAAAGAGGACGAGTGCTATTGGTCTCGCGAGAGGTACCTCGGTGAGTTCCATCGCTACGTCCATGTTCCGGCCGAGGTCTCCTCGGAGGAACTGAAGGCGAAGTACGAGGACGGCGTGTTGCGGGTGGCTCTGCACAAAACCGAAAGCGCCAAAAAGAAGAAGATAGCCATCGAGTCCGGCGGAAGCTGAAAGTGCAGGCTTTCAGCTGATGCATATCCTTAGACCTCCGCGCCGGCGCGGGAACGCGCCGGCGCTTTTTTTATCGGAAATCATGGACGGCCCGGAACGACATGACAGTCGAGCGCGCCCCCCGGAGATCCGATCAGAGCCGATCCGCGGTTCAGGGCGCAGGATCCCGAAAGATCAAGCGCGCGCCGGGCGGGCGAACGCGAGGCCCGATCCAATAATTTATGCTTGACGTGGGTTAATCCACATGATATGCTTTTGATAATCACCCTTCCCCCTGCCGGAAATACCAACCGCGACAGCCGTTATCGTACGCTTAGGAAGGAGATTGAGCGCAATGAATGCGGAAGCTCGTTCAGCAGGAATTCTTAAGAAACTCCTCATTGCCCTTTCTTTTTCCGCTATTGCCGTTCTTGTGTTGGGCTATGTGTCGGCTCGACTGTACTTTGCGCGAACCTTCCCCACACAGATCGAAGGGCTCGTCCTGCGGTGCTCGGACGGAATACAGGCGAGGCGGGGCGACGCCGATTGGCTTCCCCTCAGGACGGCGGATTCTCTCGATGAAGGCCTGAGGATACGAATGCCCGCGGTGCCCGGCTCGTTCATGTCCTTTGACGGCGCGAGACTGTTGGGCGAAGGTGTCGCCGAGCTTGAGATCACCGGCTCTCGGAGCTTTTCTTTGCGTGGGGGAAAAATTACCGTCGCCGTCGCAGAGAGAAAGCAGCCTATGGAAGTTTTTCTCGGCTCAAACTCGCTAAGGACAAATGGATCGACGCTGAGACTCGGACGTTCGGACGGCGCATTTTCGGTCGACTGCATTGCCGGAACTGCGACCCTGGCGGCCCAGGATGGAGCCGAACATCGGTTAACATCGGGCCGCCGGGCCGTTATCTCGGATGGAAAGATTCAGATTGCGGCTGCTTCGGTCAAAAACCCGTTCGCGGCTTCCAAGGTGTCGGTTATAGATCGGATAAGGGAGCGTTTTGATCGGGTGATTTCAAAGTATTCACAGAAAAGGCATGCATATTACATGCCGGGAGCGCGCCGACGGATGCGCGCCGGAGTGGCCGATATTTTTCGCGTCCCCGGTTTAAGCTCGAATGGACTGCAGTTTGCCTCATACCTCGGAGGCGACTTCCTGAACTTTGCGCAAACGAATTCGGGCGGCTCGGTCCTCGATTATTATGACACACTGTTCGCGCCGAGCAACCGCACGATATCAATCGGCAGGCAGAAGGTTGTGCCTATCCCACACGATTCCGCCGCGAGCTTTCCGATCTGGTCCCATGACGGTTCCATGATAGCTTTCATCGAGGCTTCGGTATATTCGTGGCCCGCGCGAGTGCGCGTTGCTCGTCTCGACGATCTTGACAATCCCTGGGATATCTCTCAGGAATATGAGGAAGTTCTGCCTTTCTTCCCGATCGCTTGGGCTCCCGATGACAGGCACGTGCTCTTCATGGTGGCCGACCACATGGACATTGATGAGAATGGCGCATGGTGGTGGAGAGGGCCATACCACATCAAGATAGCTCCCATCGACCCGTCCGGGGGGCCGGTCCGCGACTTCAATAGCCCCTTTTCCGATATCCCGCTGTCGCTTCCGCTTCCGGTGGGCAAAACTCTTTCGCCCGTCATCTTGAAGCTGCCGTGGGGCGACGCCGTTCTCTGCGGCAATTGGGGTAACCTGGCGTATATCCCGATCGAGGAGGATGGCCAGTCAGTGCCGACGGCGCCCGGCCTGTTCCTCACGAATTTCAACCCGCGCCAATTCTTCATCGGAGGCGGTTACTGGTCGCCTTCAGGGAGCATGATATTCTTCACGGCGGCGGAAGACCTGGATTTCGACAACCTCAACACATACATATTGTACGACGTCGAAGATATCCTGGATGGCTTTGCAGAGCCGCCGAGGTCGTCCGATGACCCAAGGCTCAAACGGGTCGCTCCCTCGCGCAATCCGCAGCTTCCGGGCAACTTTTCGTACGACGAATCGCTTGTCTTCTTCCAGGAAGATGTAAACGACGCATGGCGCGCAATTACCCCGGCCCTTATGATCAACTGCGATTTCGATCTTTTTTACGCCGACGCGCGCCCCGACCAGCCGAGCAGCTATACGCAGATACATCTGCCCGGAAACCAGACATTTATACGCCTTTCGCCCGAAGGGAACCGGCTGGCGTATTCAAACTATGAGCATCCGGAATATGAGCTGAGGGTTGTCAATCTCGACGTCGAGGCCGATATGGATATGGACCTCGGCGGCGTTCTGATCGACAACAGCGGCACGAACCTGATCGTGCCGCCGGGCACGCTCGAGGAAAACTTCAACGTCAAGATCAGCACGCCGTTTCGAATCGAGGATGAGGCCGAGCTTACCGAAGGCGAGAACACGTTCTTCGCGATGCGGCTTCTGGATGCGCAGGGCCTTGAGAACCCGAAATTCATCGAGCCGATGACGCTGACCATGCGGTATACGGATGAAGAAGTCGCGGGGCTTGACGAGGGCATGCTCGAGGTTTATTATTATGACGAGAGCGATCCTGCCAATCCCGTATGGGTCGCGCTCGGCGGTACAGTCGATCCCGAGAACAACGAGATCACGGTCGAGATACGGCATTTCTCAAAGTTCTCGGTCGGCGGCAAAAAGCCGGTCTCGGAATGAGCGGATGAACTCGGGGCGCCCCACCGAATGCGCGGGAGTCGCGAGACCTTGGGGAACTGATTCATGACGATTCCACAGCCGCACCAGGTTGGCCCGCCTTCGGTGAGAAAACCCTCCGGCGGATTGATGGCGCTCGGCATCCTGACCATCATCTATGCGGTATTTTTCAATCTGTGCGGCTCGATCGTCGGCTTGTCTCTTCCCCTTTGGATGCCGGCGTTATTCGGTTTCATGGAAGAGATGATTCCGGATGCGCTCAACCTCGGGGCGATCTTTCAGGGGCCTTTCATGGCATATGTGGTTATCGGCAGCTTCGTTTCGCTGGTGCTGGGGCTGTCGTTTCTCTCCGGAGGAATCGGGCTGCTCAAGCTGAGGCCATGGGGCAGAGCTTTGTCGCTCGGCGCGTCCGTAGCAACGATTGTCTGGAACATAATCAATCTCTTCATCGGATTCTTCCTCGTCAATCCGATGGTAAATGATGCCATTGGACAGGAGACTCCACGCCTGCCCCAGCTGATGGGCCAGGTAGTCGGGAGCCTCTTCGGATTGATTTTCCAACTTGCGCTGCCGGTCGCGCTGCTCGTTTTCTTGACTCGCACACAGATCAAAGAGCAATTCGAGCCTTTGCCGGATGACATGAGGGCGGCATAGGGCCGAGCATCCGGAATATCTCGATGCCGAATATTTCCTCGCATCCGGCAAACATATCTTGATGGAAATACTTCCCTCCATCGCCCAATGGTTTCCTTGACACGCCGAAGTCGCTGTGGTAATATTCCAGCGAGAACTCATTGGATTGCGGCGACTTCGGACAACCGTCAGGTGATTGGTGCGCGAGCATTCCCGCCTTGTTCAGACCGGACCTCTTCAGCGAATCGCCGTTGAAGTCGAGCCCGGGCTAAGCTTCCGAGATTTCCCCGGGAAACTATCCTGCGTTTCTAACGCTGATACCCCTGAATCGCTTCGCCGAACCGGTGGCGGCCTCTTTTCCTCCAATATTTTAGCGAGTCACAGATCATGCGGAAGGAGGGCGCCGTGACGACGCCTCCCACATACTCGGTCACTCCGGCAGCTCCCGTGCGCAAGGCGACGGGCGGCGTGCTGGCTTTGGGAATCATCAACATCGTCTATTCGGTCTTGTTTCGCCTGTGCTGCGGCTTCGTGTCGGCCGTCGGCTCGCTGTTTGCCATCCTGTTCGCCTCGAGCGGAATGGATTTCCTTGCGAATCTTCAGGGAATGGAAGGCGTCGACATGCCGCCTCTGGACGCCATCTATTCCGGCCCGATGATGACCTACAACATGGTAAAGGGTTTTGTCCTGCTGCTCCTCGGCATAGGCCTTTTGGCGGGCGGGATAGGCCTGCTCAGGCTGAAGCCCTGGGGCCGAACGGTTTCGCTGGGGGTCGCCGGCGCCGAGATCGCGTGGGCGCTCGTGGATTTCGCCGTCAGCGTCTTTTTCATTTATCCTTCTATGAACCAGATGATGGGGGAGGACGCTGCGCAAATGCCTCAGATGATCGGCAGCGTAGTCGGCGGGATATTTTTCACTTTCATGAAGCTCGTGTATCCGGTAGCCTTGCTTGTGTGTCTGAATCTCAAGTCGATAAAAGATCAGTTCGGCGAGTCGCCGCCGACATATCTTACAGGACTCTGAGACCGGCAATATGCGGTTGCCACGACACTGGTATTCAGATTGATTGGCTAAAGAACATGGCTGCGAGTTCCGTGTTCGAATAGATAGGCAATACTGAGGAGGTGTTCCGTGTACTGTCCCAAATGTGGAACCGAAAACACCAACAATGCTTCCTTCTGCATAGAATGCAACCACGACCTGCAACCCGTCGGCGATCCCCATGCCGGGGCGCCGTCTCCTCCACCGCACATGGCGCCCCCACCGCAGATGGCGGGGCAGCCGGTGGGCACGGTGCCCAACTACCTTGTACAGGCGATTCTGGTGACGCTTTTCTGCTGTCTTCCGCTTGGAATCGTCGCAATCGTTTTTGCCGCGCAGGTCAACGGTAAGCTCGCCGTCGGCGACTATTACGGCGCCACCGAAGCCTCGAACAAGGCGAAGATGTGGTGCTGGTGGGCTTTTGGGATTGGTCTCGCAATCATGATTCTGTACACGGGAATCATGATACTCGGCGTCGTTTCGGGAATGGCCGGCGGATACTGAGCAAATGACTTCCGCCGCCGTTCATATCGCGGAAACCTTCGAATTTGCCATCGCCGCGTTTAAGAATGAGCGCGTCAAATCGGCGACAATCGTCGCGGCGGTCGCGATTGGCGCCTGCATTCTGTTCCTGCTCGATCCGGCGCGGCCGGGCGTGTATCCAGCGTGTCCTTTTCACGTTTTGACGGGGCTCCACTGTCCCGGCTGCGGCACGCTGCGGGCCTCGCATCAGATGCTTCACCTGAACGTCATGGCTGCGCTTCGGCTGAACCCGCTGACGGTGCTCTCGATGCCGTTTCTAGGGTACGCTTTCCTGTCGCGCGCGGCGACGTGGATAAGAGGCAGGCCGCTGCCGAAAATATTTGTTCCGGCAGGATGGATATGGGCGCTGCTAGTGATTATCATAGCGTTCTGGGTTCTGAGAAATATTCCCGCGTATCCTTTCGCGCTGCTGGCGCCTGCGGGGTGAGTGGAGGGACATCTCGATGAGCGCATTCTCAGGCGGCGTTCCTGCAGTGAGGATCGGCGACTGGCTCAGGGAAGGATGGGACATCTTCGCTTCCGACGTCGGCATGTTCATTCTGGCGGCGCTCATCTTTACCCTGCTCGCCGGGCTCTGTTTCCCGATCCTTTACGGACCGCTTTCGTGCGGGATGTACATAATGGTCTTCGACCGGATGCGCGGGCGAAGGGCCGACGCCATGCGCATATTCGCCGGATTCGATTACTTCGGCAAATCGTTTGTGGCCGCCCTGATCTTCCTTTGCCTGGGGCTGCTGGCGTTCCTCGTGTTCTGGGTCGGGTTCCTTTTGTGTGTGATCCCGTCGCTGATCGGGATCGGCCTGATGATACTGCTTCAGACGGCTTTTCTTTTCGTCTTCCAACTGATCGCCGAGCAGGGCCTCGATGCCGCCGATGCGATCTCGGTCAGTTATGGCAAGGTGAAGGAGAACATCTGGGAGTTCCTGCTTTTCGGAGTGGTGCTGTGGCTGATCTCGGCGGCGGGCTACAGCTTGACGGTCGGTTGGATAGTGACCGTGCCGCTGACGTTCGGCGCCACGGCCGCGGCGTATCGCGACATGTTCGGGCTCGAGGGAGAATTGCCGCCGGTCTCCGCCGTGTGACCGGTATCGGGAAATAGGGCGTGGAAATAACCGGAAATACAGAAATCGGCGCTGCGGCGCACGATCCGCAGGACGCTTTCGTGCCCGAGCAGACGGACAGGCGCGCACGGAACAGAGTCCTGATGGTTCGGCTCATGCACGCTCTCGTCGCCGCAGCACTCGCGGTGACGCTGCTGCTTTCGTTCTGGCTGACGCCCGACGCGCGCGGCATCGGCACGCACGAGCAATTGTTCCTATGGCCCTGCAACTTCTATATACTCACCCGGCTGCCGTGTCCTTTCTGCGGGATGACCACCTCGTTCGCGCACATGGCCCGCGGACAGGTAAGCGGCGCGCTGCTGGCACAGCCGCTTGGCGCCGCCGGTTTCGTACTGTGCGTGCTTATGCTGCCGATCGTGGCGGGGGCCGCCGTCATGGGGAAAGACTTGCTCGGGGCGCTGTCACGGCTGCCGTGGGAAAGGCTTTCATGGGCAATCGCAGCGCTGTTCGCCTCCGCATGGATATTCAAGCTTGCAGTCACGCTGTCTCGGTAGCGATGGAATTGTCAGTCAATGCAGCAAAGAAAGCATCCGCGATTGATCGTTAATCTCACGAGAAAGATGGTCGCTGTCTGTCATTTTGAGCGTAGCGAAGAATCTCAAAAGATTCACATCGCATACTTAACTTTACCACCAAAATGACCGAGCAGATTCCAAATCAGACCGGCGCCGAGCAACCACCCCCGCCGCCCATTCTGCCGCCCGTGAGCGCATCCGCCTTTACTCCGAGCGGGCTCGCGATCACGACCTTCGTGCTGGGCATACTCTCCTTCGTCACATGCGGCCCGTGCTTCGGAATACCCGCACTGGTGCTCGGCCTGATCGAGCTCCAGAGCATAAAGAACCGCAGGTCCTCCGTCGAAGGCCGCCCGTTCGCGCTGGCCGGGACGATTCTCGGCGGCGTAAGCACCGGGCTCGCGCTCCTCCTTATCCTTTTCTACATAGCGATGATAGCCATAGTCATCATCGCCGAAGTCTCCGGAATGTGATTACGCCGGCTGACCCTTTCCGCTTGACTTTCCGCTGTGCTTCTGATATATTGCCAAGCGGCGATATAATGGCGATATAATATGGATGACTTGCAGGAATATATCGTGGTCCTCAAGGCGCTTGCCGACAGGAGCCGCGCCCGCATCCTGAAGCTGCTCGAGGAGCACGAGTTGTGCGTGTGCCAGATCCGGGAGGTGCTCGATCTCAGGCAGTCCACGGTGTCGAAGCATCTATCGATCCTGAGAAAGGCCGGACTCGTAGAGGACAGGCGGGACGGCACGTGGGCCTTCTACGCCCTCTCTCGCAAAAGGCGCAGCGACTTCGACCAGGCGCTGCTCGGCCTCATGCGCAACTGGCTGAACGACGACCCTGTCATGCAGACCGATCGGACCCGGCTGGAAGAAGTCCTGAAAATAGACGTCCGAGATTTGTGCGTGCGCTGAAGGAGGTAGTATATATCGTCAGATGGCGATGCAGTGTGTGACTACACCAGTTATGTTCACGGAAAGAAAGGATATGGAGAAGGCCCGATGAGCGAAACAACCGACAGCGGCGGCAAGGGGCTGAGCGTCTTCGAGAGATATCTGTCATTATGGGTTGCGCTGTGCATAGTGGCCGGCATATTGCTCGGCAAGATTGCGCCCGGCCTTGCGAAATGGCTCGACGGGATCGCTCTCAATGTCGGCGGCGCGCCCGTGGTCTCGATACCCATCGCGGTCTGCCTTTTTTTCATGATGTACCCGATCATGGTCAAGATAGATTTCGCCGAGGTCGTCAAGGCGGGCAAGAGCGTGAGGCCCGTCGGGCTGACCCTGTTCGTCAACTGGGCGATCAAGCCCTTCACAATGTACGCGATCGCGGCGCTCTTTCTCGGTGTGCTTTTCAGGGGCTTCATCGGAGCGGACGCGATTGATCATGTACGGATGCCGTTCGGACTCGATCTGCCGCTCGGCGCCGCATACGGCGCAGGCAAAGTCGTCATGATAGAGGGCGTAAGAATGCTCGAGGTTCCGCTCTGGCGCAGCTACCTCGCCGGCTGCATACTGCTGGGCGTCGCTCCATGCACGGCGATGGTGCTCGTATGGGGTTACCTCGCGAAGGGGAACGACGGGCACACGCTCGTGATGGTCGCGATCAACTCTCTCACGATGCTGGTTCTCTACGGCGTGCTTGGCGGTTTTCTGCTCGGCGTGGGCAGATTGCCCGTGCCGTGGCAGGCGCTGGTACTTTCGATCGGAATATATGTCGCGCTGCCTCTTGTGGCGGGTTATGTTTCGCGTAAATGGATAATCGCGGCCAGGGGCGAGGAATGGTTCAAAGAAAAATTTCTTCATCTGCTCACACCTGTCACAATCGTGGCCCTGCTCCTTACGCTGGTCCTCCTGTTCTCGTTCAAGGGCGAGGTCATACTCTCCAATCCGCTGACCATTTTATGGATAGCCGTTCCGCTGTTCATCCAGACCATCGTGATCTTTTTGCTTGCGTATGGGCTCGCGCGTGCGCTTAAGCTGTCCTATCAGGATGCTGCGCCTTCGGCGCTGATCGGGGCGTCGAACCATTTCGAGGTCGCAATAGCCACTTCCACGATGCTGTTCGGCCTCTCGAGCGGCGCCGCGCTCGCAACGGTGGTCGGCGTGCTGATAGAGGTTCCCGCCATGCTGATGCTCGTCGGCTTTTGCAGGCGGACGGCGGGCTGGTTCGGCGCGCCTGCGGCCGAACACGAGGCCGGCGCGGCCGCGGTCGAATCGGCGCCGATGGAAGAGTCATGACGAGTGTGCTGTTCGTGTGCGTCGAGAACTCCTGCCGCTCTCAGATGGCGGAGGGATTCGCGAAAAAATCCGGAGCGGGCGTCGTGGAAGCATACAGCGCGGGCTCGCGGCCTTCGGGCGTCGTGAATCCGAAGGCTGTCGCCGCGATGAAGGAGGTCGGCGCCGATATCTCCGGGCAGGAATCGATAGGCTTCGATGCGCTCCCCGAGCGCGAGTGGGACGCCGTCGTGACGATGGGCTGCGGAGACGCATGCCCGTTCATCCCGGCGAAAAGACGCATCGATTGGGACCTGCCGGACCCCGCGAAAATGCCGCAGGACGAGTTCAACAAAGTCCGGGACGAAATCCGCCGCCGCGTCGTCGAGCTGTTGGACGAACTTGATGACTGAAAAAGTCCTTGGCGGTTCGTTTGCAGGGCACGCCACGAGACCATTTGTTGACGCCCTCCGGGATGAAACACTATAATCATCGCGCGCTTTCCGGCAACTTCTCGCACGCTCTCGCGATCATTAGTCGAAAAGCATCTGTCCGTCAGAATGCCTTAACCGGCGATTCAGGAGCGCTTCCGATGACCGAAAAGAAAGTACTCGTAGACCGCTTCTTGCTGAGACTGAATCGGTTAGGCCGGTTTTTAAAAGAAGAGATGCGTAGCATCTCATGTCCGCGGCGACTCGCCGCTCTCATGGAGGGGTGTGGGGGCAAGTTGTCCCCCGTAAATAGTCGACGACCGCGCTTAGGCCGGAGACCGACACAATGAAGATCGACCAACACGGGCTTGCCGCGCCCGGAAGCGCCTACGTAATATGCTCGTCGAACACCATCCATCCAGGTGTAAGGCGCAAGAATTCCTGGCAATGTTCAGGGCAGCGAAGATGATGGCGAATATAAGAAATAGCGCCGGAGAATTATTCAGAGATTTGTAGGGATTTGGGAGTATTCATGGGAAGATCCAGGCGCAGCTATGAGTTCATAATGAAATTCTGGAGGTTCGGTCACCTCTTTGATAACTGGCCGTTGATCGGCTCGAAGTCCTCGGAGAAGACTACTTCGGGGCACATCCTTCCTGTCAATGAAGAGATTATTAAGGGCGAGAACACCGTGCTGCCGATGCAGGTGCTGCGACCCCTGATCGAGCGGGCCGACGACGTCGCCGTGCTTAACGAATGCGTATGCCGCCGGGGACAAAAGTGCGTCGCCTATCCGCGCTCGTTTGGGTGCCTGCTTCTCGGAAGCGCGGCCCGCGACATAGACCCGGCGCTTGCGCGAATTGTCGCCGTGGACGAGGCTATTGCCCACGCCGAGCGCGCAATCCACATTGGACTTGTGCCGTTGGTCATCCACGACGCCGTAGACGCGTGGATATGGGGAATCGACTTTCACCGCATGATGAACATCTGCTTTTGCTGTGACTGCTGCTGCGACGTCCGGATCGGCATCCGCAACCAGGTCCAAGGTTTCGTCGAGAATATCCACCGGCTGC
>CBDUSG010000043.1:0-11058 GCA_965369575.1 uncultured bacterium
GTGCACTGCCCGACCGGCGCGCCGCGCGAGTCGTTCGTGAAGATAACAAAGGCCGAGGACGGCGGCATCAAGGGCGAGAAGCTGTGGCGGCCCGCCGCGATGGGGATACGGCCCACCTATGAGAGCGATGCGTTCAAGCGCTATCTGGACGGCGGATACGTCACGAAAAGGAGCTGAGCGATGGCCCGTGTTAACAATTGGCAGATAGGCCGAAAGATGAGCTACTGGTACGGCGAAGCACGCCCGAAGCGGCAGTTTGCCGCCGTGTTCGACACAAACAAGTGCATCGCCTGCCAGACGTGTACCCTGGCGTGCAAGACGACGTGGACGTCGGGACGCGGACAGGAATATATGTTCTGGAACAACGTCGAGAGCAAGCCGTACGGCTCATACCCGCTCGCCTACGACGCCGGGATTATGGAAAAGCTGGGGACTCAGGAGTGGGCCGGCGACCGATACGAGGGGCGGACCATCTTCGAGGCGGCGCCTGCCGGCGAGCGAATGCTCGGCTTTATGCCGGAGGCCGCCGACTACGCTCACCCCAACATCGGAGAGGACGAGATCGCGGGAACGGTCGACGGCGGCATGTCATTCGATCTGCCGCAGCCGGTGTGGATGTTCTATCTCGCGAGAATATGCAACCATTGCACTTACCCCGCGTGTCTGGCCGCCTGCCCGCGCGGCGCGATATACAAGCGCCCGGAGGACGGTATCGTGCTCGTGGATCAGAAAAACTGCAGGGGATACCGCGAGTGCGTGAAGGCGTGCCCGTATAAAAAGGTGTTTTACAACGCGCATACACGCGTGTCGGAGAAGTGCATCGGCTGTTTTCCCGCCGGCGAGGAGGGCTCGCAGCCGCGATGCTTCACCGAGTGCATAGGCAAGATAAGGATTCGCGGTTGGATCAGCGAGCCATCGGCGGCGCGCGAGGATAATCCGATCGACTATCTGGTTCACATAAAGAAGGTGGCCCTTCCGCTGATGCCTCAGCTGGGGCTCGAGCCGAACGTCTACTACATTCCTCCCGTCAACGTTCCCGAGCCGTTTCTCACCCAGCTTTTCGGGCCGTCGGCGGTGCGGGCGGTCCAGACGTACCGCCGCGCGCGCGAGGACGATCACGAGTTGGGAGCGCTCATCAACCTTATGGGCTGCACGACGGCGGTGATACCCCGCTTCGAGGCAAAGGGCGACGAGGTGAGCGCGATAGACGACAGGGGAGAAAAACTCGTGACCGTGCCGGTGCGCGAGCCGATCATTGTGCGGACGGCCTTCGATTCCAAGCTCGGTGTTCCGCGCATGAATATCAATTGATTGCGGCCTTTGAATCACGAAAGGGCTTAAACAAAGGAGTGACGCCGATGCGATACAGGTCGATATTCTTGTTGGCCGCGCTGCTGCCGGTCCTTTTTCAAGCTTGCGCCGGCGAGGCCGAAAAAGCCGAGCCCGCCCCAAAAGGAGTGGTAGCGATTTACGTGGGCGCAGGCATGGGCGATCTCAATCCCGGTGCGGCGGTATGGCAGGGCGCGGCGGAAATGACCGTGCCGATGCTTGCACAGGACCTGACCGACCCAAAGCTTGCGAAGGCGACGCTGCCGGAGATACGCGTCCGGGCTTTGTTTGACGACCGGAGAGTGGCCTTCAGAATCGAGTGGGCCGACCCGACGCAGGACACCGTCGATTCAGAGGACCGGTTCTCAGACGCCGTGGCGGTCCAGCTTCCGCCGACGCCGGGCGGCCATGTGCCCGATCCGACAATGGGACAGGCGGACAAGCCGGTGCACATCCACCTGTGGAAAGCGTCGTACGAGGGCGCACAAGACCCGGACTCATGGAGCCTGCGCCAGACTTTTCCGTATGCGATCGTCGACCACTATCCGTTCGAAGCCGCGTCCCCGGACGAGGTGGAGAACCTTAAGGAGCAGTATACGATCGCGCTTGCCGCGGGCAATCCGCTGATCCGGGTGAGGGAAGGCAGCGTGGACGATTTGATCGCGCACGGGTTCGGCACGCTTTCGTATCTGCCGAGGCAGGCTTCGAGCGGATGGAGCCGGTGGGAACATGGTCGATGGGCGGTCGTGATCTCGCGTCCGCTGTCCCAGCCGGAATGGCCCGGCGGCGACGGTTTTAAACCCGGCGAGAACACTTTTGCGGCGTTCGCCGTGTGGGACGGAGGCCGCAAGGAGAGGGGCTCGCGCAAGGTGCGGAGCGTGTGGGTCCCGCTTGATCTGGGGGGAAGCTCATGAAAGAGGCATGGGATCTCCTGAGCGAAGGAGCCTGCTGGAAGTTTTTCTCTCTCCTCTTTCGGTGTCCGAGCGATGAGCCGTTCTTCTCGATTGGAACGCTCATACGGGAACTGGCGCCCGATGTTCGCTCTCAGGCGCAGGCGACGATAGGCTCGCTCCTGGACGATTCGCAACTGGAGGCCGCTTACCACAGGTTGCTCGGCAGCGGCGGCCCGGTGTCGCCGTATGAGTCCGATTATCAGGGCCCCGGCAGCGAAGGGATGCGCGAAAGGGGTGTGGTCATGGGCGATGTGGCCGCTTTTTACAAGGCGTTCGCGTTCGATGCCTCGAAAGAGATGCTGGAGGCGCCCGACCACCTGGCCATCGAGTTGGCCTTCATGAGCTTTCTGAAGCTGAAGGAGGCCTATGCCTGCATGGATGGCGATGAGGACGCCTATCGGCTGTGTCTCGAGGCCGAGCATAAGTTTCTCGGCGAACACCTTCTTGTGTGGGCACCCGAGTTTGTTGAACGTGTCCTTGAGCGAGGCGCGCATGAATTCCACGAGAGGTCCGCGCGTCTGCTCGGAGATTTCCTCGCGCGGCAGGCGGACGAGGCTGTGGCCCGGGCGGCCGCGGATACAGGATTCGAGTGAGGCGAATCGTTTACTATTCTATGTAACCGAGCGCTTCCAGTTTCTGTCGGGCCCGATCGTCTATGCGCTGATGTCTGACCTTGCCTTGTTCTTCCATCCAGTGTCGAATCATATCCTGCATTTTGCCTGCCGTTTTAGGATCGCGGTCGACGATGTTCGTTAGCTCACCCGGGTCTTCTGCGAGATTATAGAGGTCTTCGGCCCCCTCCTCGGGAGCCCAGATGTACTTCATATTTCCCTGCCTGACGGCGAATTTGTTTCCGACGATCCCCGTTTCGGGGCCGGTTGAACCAGCGTAGTTTCTTCTTTCGAGAAAGATGATGTGGTCCGAAGGCTGCTCTGCTTTCCGGATCGTTTTCAAGAGGCTGTGTCCGGAAGAGTTCCCCTTTAATTCGAGGCCCAGCAGGTCAATGACAGTCGGGAGAATGTCGGTCGATTGCAGGGCAACGTCGAGCCGCATATTCTCCGGAATGACACCGGGCAGGCTCATTATGAGGGGAACTCGCGTCTGCTCGTCGTAAAGGAGCTTTCCGTGCTTCATGAATCCATGATCTCCGAGGCCCTCACCGTGGTCGGACATAATAATAATGAGCGTATTGGAATCGAGTTTTTTCGCCTTTACAAAATCCAGCAGCTTTCCGATTTCCTCATCCACCAGCCTGACTTCGCCGTCATATCTGGCAATGAGCTGCTCAGTCGGCGTTTGCCCGTCTGCTATGAATCGCTTCGCATGGGGCTCCGGCGGCGAGTACGGCCAATGCGGGTCGAAATAGTGGACCCATAGGAAGAATGGCTTCCCGTCGTTTTGCCCCAGCCAGTTCGTCGCTTTCCGGGTTGTCACGTCCGCCCTTTGGTCGAACCCCCCTTTGACGGCGTGGCCCTCCCATTCTTTGTCGGCGGGCATGGTGCTTCCTTCCGGAGTGAATTGTTCATCGTAGTAATCGAAACCTCTTGCGTATCCGAATTCAGAAGAAAGAGCGAACGAGCTGACGACGGCCGCCGTGGCATAGCCGTTTTCCCTCAGAATTTCCGCAAGCGTGGGGTAGGTGCCGGAAAGGGTCCATCCGTTTTTCAGCACGCCGTGACTTCTTGGATATTGTGACGTGAAGATTGACGCGTGGGACGGACCGGTAGTGGGCATCTGGCAATATGCGTTCTCGAACAGAACTCCGGTGCGGGAAAATCGGTCGATGTTCGGCGAGGTGTCGCGCCCGTACCCGTAGCATCCCAGGTGGTCGGCCCGCAATGTGTCGATGACGATCAACAGCACATTGGGCGGCGCCGGCTCAGCTTTCGGACCGCAGCCGGGCGCGGCCGCGATCAGCAAAGAGCAGACGCAAAACAGGATACCCCGCAGGGCTATTCCATATCCGTTATGAAAGGTCATGAGCTTAACGGGGTTGATTCCGCGCAATATATATTTGTTCATGAAGAATCGGAGCCGCATTATTTAGGGCCGAGGAAAAGCCATGCGCTCAGGTTCTCGTCGTCAAGAAAACGCCGACGACGACAAAGCCGATTCCCAGCAGCTTCGTTATTGAGACGGGCTGATGAGGCAAATTCAGTATCCCGAGGTGATCGAAAACGACAGCCGTGATGAGCTGCCCCGACACCATGAGCACGATCACGGATGCCGCCCCGATCCGCGGAAAGGTGAGGGCCGCAATGGTCAGGATCGTGAACCCGCACACTCCGTTCAGCACGACCCACGGCCTAACCTCGGACGAGATTCGGTCAATCGGCGTCTGGTTGCCTACGAGAAAAAACAGCGCGGTCAATAAGGTGACGATCACTCCATTTATGAGAACGGTCGAGTGCACTCCTATCTTTGATTGCCAGTGCCCGTTCATCGTGCCTTGCAGAGATACGCAAAACCCCGCCAGCATGGGAAACAGGTATACCATCTTAAGCATTTTGACTCCTTCCGGGCGAGCCGCAGGCGCGGGGGTATCTCAAAGGCTGATATTCAGCTTCGTGTTGCCGAAGATGTTGATCGCTTCACCGGTGATCGAGCTTGCCGAATCGCTCGCGAGATAGAGCGCAAGCTCGGCTATCTGCGACGGTTTAATTATCTTGTCGCCGACCTGCTCTCTGACCGTCTCGCTGATCATATCGGTCTCGACCACGCCCGGGCAGATCGCGTTGACCGTGATGTTGAACGGCGCCAGTTCCTCGGCGAGCGCCTTGGTGAAGCCGACGATGCCGTGCTTAGAGGCGCAGTAGGCGGTCAAAGAGGGGTTACCGATCTTGCCGCTGCGCGACGACATGTTGATAATCCGGCCCCATCCCTGCCCGATAAGGGTTGGTGCCACCGCTTTCGAGCAATAGAATGTGCCGATGAGGTTGACTTCGATGACGCGGCGCCATCGCTCGGAATCGACGCTGGCGAGCGGACCGGGCTCGACTATTCCGGCATTGTTGACAAGGACGTCGATCCTCCCGAATTTCTCCGTCGTTTCCTCGACCATCCTGCGAACGTCACCCTCGACCGATACATCGGCGATCACGCCGAGCGCTTCGCCGCCGCCGCCGGCGATTTCCTTGACCACACGGGCAATCTGGTCCCGGCTGCGGGCCGAGACGGTCACCTTCGCTCCTTCGCCGGCAAAAAGCAGCGCTATCTCGCGCCCTATGCCTCTTCCGCCTCCGGTCACGATAGCGACTTTATCTTTCAGCATCATCTGTCGTGTCTCCTGTTTCCGTGCGCGCGGGATGGTTTAAACGGTCTCGGCAGACGTGGCGCTTGCCGCCGGCAGGTAGAATCGCTCGGCGTAGTCCTTGACCATGCGGTCGGCGTTGAAGCGCCACCCGAGGCTTTGCATGGTGGCTTTCATGTATTTCACCCAGCCGTGTGGGATTTCGTCTGCGTCCCGCTCGTAGTAAAGGGGGATCACTTTCTTCTCGAGGGTCTCGTAAAGGAACTCGGCGTCGCGGTCGTACTGCACGTCGGGATCATTGTGGATGCCGCCGTGCCCGATGGCGAAGCCGTTGGCACCGTCGTAGGCCTCGTTCCACCAACCGTCGAGGACCGAGAGGTTCAGCCCTCCGTTGAAAACGGCTTTCTGCCCGCTGGTGCCGCATGCCTCGAGCGGCCGACGCGGGTTGCTGAGCCACACGTCAACGCCCTGCACCAGGTGACGCGCGACGTTATAGTCGTAATCCTCGACGAAAACGATTCGCATCCCGTACTCCGGCTTGAGGCAGTGTTCGGAGATGCGTTGTATTATGCCCTTGCCGCCGTCGTCGCGCGGATGCGCCTTTCCGGCGAAGATGATCTGGATCGGTCGCTCCGCGTCACAGACAAGTCTGGCCAACCGTTCGGGCTGTGAAAGGATCAGATCGCCCCGCTTGTACGTGGCGAACCTGCGCGCGGACCCGATGGTCAATACGTCCGGATCGAGCACCCGCCCCAGATTGGGATCGGACTTTTTCCGGGTGTGCCTTTTTGCCTGATGGATAAGGAGCCTTCGGACGAAGCTGATCAGCCGCATCTTCAAGCTCTGATGCGTTTCCCACAGCTCGCCGTTGTCGATCTCGGCCACTTTGTCCCATATGTCCGGGTGTGCCATTTTGGTCGCCCAGTCGGGCGAAAGACGCGTTTCGAACAGACGAAACATCGCGGGGGCGAGCCACGACAGCACATGAACGCCGTTGGTGATGTGTCCGATGGGCACCTCGACCTCGGGACGCTCGGGCCAGAGGCAGTGCCACATGCGGCGGCTGATGTCGCCGTGGATGGCCGAGACCGCGTTGGCCCTGCGGGAATTCTTCAATGCGAGAACCGTCATGCAAAACGGCTCGGAACCGTTTTTCGGGTCGACGCGGCCCTGTGCCATGAAATCCTCGTGCGAGAGTCCCACCTTGTCGCGCAAAATTCCCAGATGCTCCTCCACAAGGTCGGGCGAAAATCGGTCATGCCCGGCCGTTACAGGCGTATGGGTCGTGAAAACCGTGTAAAGCGATACCCTCCGTCGCGCGCGGTCGAACGGGATGTCGTCGGTCTGCATGACGCGCCGGATTTCCTCCAGGATCGCAAAGGCGCTGTGGCCTTCGTTCAGGTGCAGCACACCGGGGATAATATTGAGCGACTGCAGGATACGCGCGCCGCCGACCCCCAGCAGCAGCTCCTGCCGGATTCGGACGCGGTCGTTGCCGCCGTAAAGCCGCGAGGTGAGTTCGCGGTCCTCGGTCGAGTTGTCTTCCACGTTCGAGTCGAGCAGCAGCAGGCGGATTCGCCCCACCTGCACCTGCCACACCTGCGCCTGGAGACAGCCGTCGCGCGTGTCGATGCGAACGACGAGCGGCCTCCCGTCGGAGTCATTTGCCGGCTGCAGAGGCAATTGGCCCGTGTCCAGGTTGATATATTCCTCTTCCTGCCAACCATCCTTGTTCAAATGCTGGCTGAAGTATCCCTGGTTGTATAGCAGCCCGATCCCGATAAGCGGCACTCCGAGGTCCGAGGCGCTTTTGAGGTGGTCGCCCGCGAGCACGCCCAGGCCGCCGGAATAGATCGGCAGCGATTCGTGCAGGCCGAACTCGGCGGAAAAATAGACCACCGGTCGGCTGCGAAGAGTGCCGCAGCTGACATTTCCCCATGTTTGCCGGCCTTCGGTATATTCGTTCAGCCGTCGAAAGGCGTGATTGATCCTGCTGTGAAGCACGAGTTCCGCCGCACGATGTTCGAGCCGGTCGGGGCTGATTTTGTTCAGGAACGCAATCGGGTTGTGGCCCGCGCGGCGCCACAAGTGAGGGTCGAGATCGGTGAATATGCTGAGTACTTCGGGGTGCCACGTCCACCACAGGTTCTGCGCCAGCGCTCGAAGTCGTTCGTGAAGAGTGTTTCCCGGATCGCTCATCAAGTATCCTCTCCATCTGTAATTCTCAATTCAATAACCGTCTCCCTCACGCCGGCTCCTCCGGCTCGCCCTGCCGAATTATTTTCAGCGGATTCTTGAAGATCAGCGAATTGGGGAGCATATATCGCTCGCTATCGTTTTCCAGAACCGTGTACCGCAGGTTCGTCTCGGTTACGACGCCCTGACACCCGGAGACGGAGATGATATCCCCTTTCTTGAACGGTTGATAGATAATTATGAGCACGCCGGCCAGCAGGTTGGTCAGGGCGTCGCGAAGGGCGAAACCCAGGGCGAAGCCGCCCAGCCCGAGGCCCGCGATAATGGGATTGATGTCCATGCCCATCGTGCTCAGCCCACTGAGGATTCCAAGTACCAGAATGGTATAGTAGGCCGTGGTCGAAATGAGGCCGCCGATTCTTTCGGCCCATTCGTACTTGCGAAGAGTTCGCCTGAGAACGCGCCGCGTCAGATACGCCGCCAATACGGCGAGCGAAATGAGGAGCAGTCCCGCGACGACCTGCGGCGCGCGGGCGACCGCCAATTCGTTGAGCTGCTGGATTTTATCCATAAGGGTTTATTTCCTCGATTTTGCCTCGTTCAATGCAGGGGTTATGCCCAGGAAGTATACACCATTTCGGGGCTCGTTACAAAAACCGCTGTAACGCAGACAGTCCAGCGCGGCGGGCCGGCATGAAGGCGTGGCCGAGAAGCCTCCGGCCGCACATCGGGGCGGAATTAGCGCGCGAAAATCATCCGGCGGTCTTGCGGCCTGACCCGGTCGGATGAGCGCCGGACATTCAATCGCTTGACCGAAGCGGGGTCGCCGGGGTATATTTTAGCCCAGTGACTTCGAACTTTCCGGCCGCGAGACCACGGCGGTCGGGTTTCTGAAAATCAATCGCATTCGGGAAGCAGGGTCATGCTGTTTGGAATCTTGCCGTTCCTTTTTTTCATCCTGTGCGCGGGCGTAGTCTTCTCGCATCGGCGGGAAAAGCGCGAGGGTGTCGACGTGCGGGTCGTGCTTTTGACGGCCTCCGTCATATCAGCCGTGTGGATGGTCGCAGGGACCGAGCTGCTCAGCCCGTTTGGGGCGATCCGTTTCGGGCCGGTTCTTCTCTGGTGGCTCGTGCCGATGATCGCGATGGGTTGTGTCCTCGTCTTGCGTCGGGAGCGGCCATGCGCCGTCCATTGGGAGGCGCCTCGCCTGGATGCGACGGATCTGTCGATGCTTGCGGCAATCGGTTTCCTCGCGATCACCGCAGGTATCTCGGCTTTCTTTTCCGCCCCGAACAACTACGACTCGCTGGAATACCATTTGCCGCGCCAGATATATTGGATTCAGAATCAAAGCGTTGCGCACTATCCTCCTCACCTCTTCCTCCAGATTGCCATGCCTCCCTTTTCTGAATTCATGAGCATGCACATGATGGTGCTCTCCGGCGGAGACCGGTGGGCGAATCTCGTCCAATGGTTTTCGCTGATCATGGCTCTGCTTGCGGTTTCGCTCATCGCCCGAGACCTGGGAGCAGGCCGCAAGGGGCAGCTGCTGGCGGCGCTGCTCGTTGCCGCGGCGCCTCCCGTGTACCTGTTTGCGTCGAACACCAAGAACGACCTTGTGCTCGCGCTGTGGGTGTGTCTGCTTGCGTGGTGGGCCGTCCGGATATTCATCGACCGCGACTGTGGCCCCGTTCGGTCGGCGCTCGTCGGCGCGACGCTCGGCCTGGCGCTGCTCACGAAGGGGACGAGCTATCTTTTCGCGGCGCCGGTATGTTTTTTCATGGGCATAGGCATAATCAGATCAACCCGGCGTTTTGCGAGGCCGGCGCTGATCATTACCGCATGCGCCATTTTGATCATGCTCGGCCATTGGGTCCGAAACTACCAGGTTTACGGCTCCGCGCTCGTGGTCGAGAAAAAACTCGGAGACATACACCAGGTGTTTACTCCTGCGGCGACGGTCTCGAACATTCTTCGCAACCTTACACTGCACGCCGGCCTCCCGAGTGACGCATACAACGCGGGCCTCGAAAGACTGGTCAATGATCTGCACTCCCGGTTGGGCATCGATCCGCAGGATCGACGGATCACTTTCAGGGACAAGCAATATGAAGTTCGCTACGATCCCCACAACGAAGACCGCGCCTCGGCGGGCGCGCATGTAGTCCTGATCGGGCTGACGCTGCTCTCCGCTCCCTTTTTTCGCAAGAGGCTCCGGGGCAAATTATTTTTTGGTTATATGATCGTTCCTGTAACCGGATTTATCCTGTTTTGCATTTTCCTGAAATGGACGCCCTGGCATTCGCGGTTGCACATCCCGCTATTGTGCCTCTTTGTTCCGCCGATGGCCGTGATGCTGACCAGAACACCGTTAAAGTTCATCCTGCCGGTTGCCATGGTGGGCGTATTCGCGGCTTGGGCGCCGACTTTCATGGACAACCAGAGGCCGCTTTTGGGCGAGCGCAGCATCTTCAAGAGCGACAGGATAACGCAGATGTTTATCGCCAGGCCGCATCTGAAGGAGGCTACCGTGGCCGTTGTCGACCGCGTGAACGAATTGCGGCCGGAGACGGTCGCCTTCCATCTCGGGCGGAGAGAGTGGGAATATCCGTTGCAGCGATTGATACTGGACGGGGTGAACGAGCCGCCCGTGTTTTCCTCGTTCGACGCGAGGCTGAGCGGCGAGTGGGACGGACTGGGCGATCCTCCCGATGTCGTCGTTTCGATACGACACCACAGGCTCGAACTCAGGGATGAACTCAGTGGGTCTTTGTACGACATGGTCGCGCATCACGCGCCATACAGCGTATACGCGCGCCGCGACTTAACGGTTGGAACGGAAGCCCTCGGGCTTTTGGCCCCGTTTCTAGGGTGGGACGCCGTCTCGGGCCTGCGCCCGCCTGAGGGGCCATATCCCGACTGGAATCTGCCGATCGTTCGGTGGGGATTGGGGCCGCGCACCGAAATGTATTTCGAGGGCGGCGGCGAACAGCTTGTCCTGTCGATGGTGTGCGGTCCTTGGCATCTTGCCTGGCAGGAGGTGTCGATTCTGCTGAACGGCGAGCAGATCGGTCATCGGCGGTTTGACACCCAATTCGAATTCGTTAAAATCCGAATCCCCATGCATCCTCGTGCCGGCCGGAACTCGCTCACCCTTCGGTATCAGACCTGGGACGACACCGACCCGCAACATCCCCTTGCGCTCCTCTTCAAAAGCCTGCGCATCCTGCCCCCGCGATATGATTCGCCTCTCTAGTGTCGTGTCAACCGCATGTTGTCGGCCTCAGAGTCCCTTCGGGCGAGTCGATAAGCGGTCATCTGCTGTGTTGC
>CBDUSG010000044.1:0-11052 GCA_965369575.1 uncultured bacterium
ACTGAGCCGCCGCCCGAGCGGACCAAAGCCGAGGCCCCCGTCCCGGTTGCCGCGCCGGAGGATGAAGAGGCCGATGAGCCCGGAATCTCGGAAATGCCGGATATCCCGGATGAAGAGACCGAAGTCGCGGCGGAGATACGCGAGCGCTCGGCCCAAATCCGCTGGTCGGCCAATTTCGAGAGTTTCCAGGTGTCAGAATCCAACGCGTTCCCCATCAGCATGGCCGAAAAGATCGCGCGAAACCCGGGCGAGCTTTACAACCCGCTATGCATATATGGACCGCTCGGTTGTGGAAAGACGCACGTCCTGCAGTCGATCGGCGACCTGTCCACGTCGGAGGATCCAGATCTGGTCTGCGCGACCCCTTCCATAGAATCGTTGCTGGAAGTCGTGCAAGCGGATCGGGCGACCGTCGGCGATTGGCTGAGGACCGTCCGGCTTCTCATCATCGACGATTTTCAGATGGCCGACGTATCCCCCGAACTCCAAGAAAAGCTTTACGAATTCCTCAAGGCCCTGATGCAGATGGACGCCCAGATTGTGATCGCGTCGGACGAGCCTCCTATCAGGATGAATTATCTGCAGGAATATTTCCTCCGCCTCCTCGAGGAAGGACTGCTGGCGAAGCTGGAGGTGCATCCCGATATAGCCGATGTGCAGAAAGAGGCGGTCGAGGCGCTTGTCTCGGCGGCAAGAGCCCTGGTCGCTCCGCAGGCTGAAGGGGAAGAGCAGGCCGCAGACGCTGCCGAGGGGCCGGCCGAGACCGAGACAGGGACGCCGGAGCCGGCCACCGAGCCTCCAAGGGAATTCATGGACGAGTTCCTATCGGCCGACTCGACGCTTACGTCCAATAACTTTAGGGGAAAAAGCGTGTTCGAGGAGTTCGAGGAGGCCTTCAAATATCCGAACAAGAAGTGGAGGAACAAATTCCCGCTGCTTGTCATCGAGGACGACGAAGAGCGGCGGAAGCATTTCTTCAATGCGCTGGCGAACAGGCTGGAAGAAATCCTGTCCTCCCGCGTATCGCTGCTTTCAATCGACCAGCTTGCCGAAATGCTGGCGCTCACGCCGACGTTCGATTGGAACGGCCTGCTCAACAAGTTGGGCAATACGGGTGTCGTCCTCATCAACGATTGCGAGAGCGTGATCAGGCTCCCCGATTCCGCGGCCGGCTATCTGCAGGCCGTTATGGAAGATTTGTCAAAACGTGATACACTATTGATGATAGGCACATCCAAGAGTTATAAGAAAGAGCCCATCTTCGGAAACGCCTACAAGAAGGGGTCGAGAAAGCGAATATAACCGGAGACCCGCCCGAGAGCATGCATCCCGACAAACTGCGCGAACTCATGAAAGCCGTGGCCGGCGGCAAGACCAGCGTGGAAAAGGCCATGGCCCGGCTTAAATCGCTGCCTTACGAAGACCTCGGGTTCGCCAAGCTCGACCACCATCGCCACCTGCGAAGAGGATTTCCGGAAGTCATATTCTGCGAGAGCAAAACGCCGGAGCAGATAAGGGCCATCGTGTCCAGCATGGTCGAGCGCGAATGCAACGTGCTGGCAACCAGGCTGACGCGCGAAGTCTTCGAACGGGTGCGCCGCGTCCACAAGAAGGCCGTTTACAATGAAGAAGCGCGGGCGATGACGATTGTCATGCGTCCGATAGGCAGACGCAAGGGCGATGTGACCATCATCTCCGCCGGCACCTCCGACATACCCGTTGCCGAGGAGGCCGCCGTTACATCCGAAATGATGGGCTGCCGGCTGCAGCGCATCTATGACGTCGGCGTAGCCGGAATCCACAGGCTGTTCGACAGAAGGAACGACATATCTAAATCCGACTCTATCGTCGTAGTCGCGGGAATGGAGGGCGCGCTTGCAAGCGTCGTCGGTGGTCTGGTAGAATGTCCTGTCATCGCCGTCCCCACCAGTGTCGGTTACGGAGCCAGTTTCGGCGGCCTCGCGGCCCTTTTGGGGATGCTGAACAGTTGCTCGCCCGGTGTCTCCGTGGTAAATATCGACAACGGATTCGGCGCGGGCTATTCCGCCAGTATCATCGCCAGACGAAAGTGAGCCTTCCGGAGAACCTGAGTGAGGCAGATCTACTTCGATTGTTTCTCGGGTGTCAGCGGCGATATGGTCGTGGGGTCCCTCCTCGATGCCGGCCTCAAGCTGGAGGACCTCCGGCAGGGTCTGTCGCTCCTTCCGCTCGAGGGATACGAGCTTCGCGTGGAAAACGTGTCGCGCCGCCGCATCAGCGCCACCAGCTTTTTCGTGGACGTCAAGCGGCCCCAGCGCGAAGAGCGCATGCTTCCTCACATCATCGAGATGCTCGATGCGAGTAGTCTGCCCGAGAGCGTGCGCGAAAAAGCAAAATCCATCTTTACCCTGCTGGCCGAGACGGAAGCGGCCATTCATTCAACCACTCCCGACAGGATCCACTTCCATGAGGTTGGAGCAGTCGACTCCATCGTCGACGTGGTCGGTACCCTTATCGGGCTGGACAGGCTGGAGATAGACGAGGTCCACTCCTCGCCGGTCAACGTGGGAAGCGGGTTCGTCGAGTGCAAGCACGGCGTGCTGCCGGTGCCGGCACCCGCGACGATGAAGCTGCTCGAGGGAGTGCCCATCTACTCGAAAGGGCCGCAGGCCGAACTGGTCACGCCGACGGGCGCCGTTTTGCTGAAGTCGCTGGCAAAAAGCTTCGGCCCCCTGCCCCCGCAAACGCCGCTTGCGCACGGATACGGCGCCGGCAAAAGCGAGTTCGAGGACTGGCCGAACCTGCTTCGTGCCATCATAGGAGAGCCGACGCAGGCCCTGGCATCGGACGATGTCCTCGTCATGAGCACATCCATCGACGACATGAACCCGGAGAATTTCGAATACCTGATGGAGCTGCTTCTTGAAAAAGGGGCGCTCGACGTATATCTAATGCCGACGCAGGCGAAGAAGACGCGGCCCGGCACGCTGCTGACGCTCCTTTGCGAGCCGGGTGACGAATCGATCATGGCGTCGATCCTGTTCTCGGAATCGACCACGTTTGGTGTAAGATATCACCGCGAGGCCAGGCTGAAACTGAGCCGCACAGTGATGGATGTCTCCACCGAATGGGGCCCCGTGAGAGTGAAGATCGGCTCGGCGGGCAGCGGTCCACCGACGGTTTCGCCCGAATTCGAAGACTGCAAAGCCGCCGCGCGCGCCACTGGAGCGCCGCTCAGGCGCGTGTACGACGCGGCCAGAAACGCCGCAACGAAAAAACTGGAGGAATGAATATGAAGCGAATCGCCGTCTATCCCGGCAGTTTCGACCCCATTACCCTCGGTCACATCGACCTTATCGAACGCGCTGTCGGGCTGTTCGACGAGCTGATCGTCTCAATCGCTCACAACATACACAAAACGGGCCTCTTCCCGGTTTCCGAGAGACTGGAAATGATCCAGGAGCTGGTCAAAGGGTACGAAAACGTTTCGGTCGACGCTTTCGACGGCCTGCTCGTCGACTACGTCAGGGAAAAGGACGCCACCTGTGTTGTCCGCGGGCTCCGGGCCTTTTCCGATTTCGAGTACGAGTTCCAGATGGCCCTGACAAATCGCAAGCTCAACGATTCGTATGAGACCATCTTCCTCATGACCCACGAGAATTATTCGTTCATCAGCTCCAGCCTCGTTAAGGAATTGATAGAATTCGGCGGCGACATCAGCGCCTTCGTGCCGGAATTGGTCGAGGAAAGACTCAAAGCAAAGTTCTATGCACGCCCCAAATAAGTTTTCGTAGACGGATCGTCCCGGCACGCCACGCCGCGCATCCGAGGAGAGGAGATTGCCCCGATGTTCGATCTCCAGGCGCGCGGCACCAGCGTTCGCACTGAAGTAGTGGCCGGCCTCTCCACTTTCACGACCATGTCGTATATCATTTTTGTTCAGCCGGCGGTGCTGAGCATCTGCGGCATGGACCACGGCGCTGTGCTCGTGGCGACGTGCGTCGCCAGCGCGGTCGCCACGTTTCTCATGGGTGTTCTGGCCAACTATCCTATCGCGCTCGCCCCGGCCATGGGCCACAACTTCTTTTTCGTCTTCACCGTCTGCGGGGTGATGGGCTACAGCTGGCAGGTCGCCCTCGGCGCAAACTTCATCTCGGGCGCTCTATTCATTTTTCTTTCGCTGTTCAGCTTTCGCGCGCGACTGGTCGACTCCATCCCGCAGTCGCTCAAGAGTGCGATCGCGGTGGGAATCGGCCTTCTGATAGCGATGGTGGGGATGCAATGGTCGGGACTCGTGATCGGAGACCCGGCGACATTGGTGCAGCTCGGAGACCTGCATTCCACTCCCGTGCTGATCTCCGTTCTGGGCGTGGTCCTGATCTCGCTCCTGCTTGCCCTTCGCGTGCGGGGCGCGATACTGATCGGAGTCCTGGTCGCCGCCTTTCTTGGCTGGCTTTTGAAACTCGTCAGTTTCGAGGGGATTGTCGGCGCTCCCCCGTCTCTCGCTCCCACGTTCCTGAAGCTCGACATAGCAGGCGTATTCAGAGCGGGCGGGTTCGTGGACGTGCTGACGATCATATTCGTCTTTTTTTTCCTCGACCTGTTCGACACGGTCGGCACGCTCGTGGGCATAAGCCAGCGGGCCGGCCTTATAGTCGATGGAAAGCTTCCCCGGGCCGAGAAGGCGCTGCTCGCCGACGCCGTCGGCACGGTTGTCGGCACGACTCTTGGAACATCAACGGTCACAAGCTATATCGAAAGCGCGGCCGGCGTGGCAGAGGGAGGGCGCACCGGGTTGGCGAACATGGTGACGGCGCTGCTTTTTTTGCTTTCACTCTTTTTCTATCCGCTCGCAAGAATGATCGGCGGCGAGGTCGTGTATGGCGATCTCCATCTGTACCCGTTTGTCGCGCCCCCGCTCATCGTTGTCGGAAGCATGATGATGGCCAGCGTCAGATCGATCAGGTGGGAGGACTACACCGAATCGGTGCCCGCGTTCTTGACGATGCTGATCATGCCGCTGACGTTCAGCATAACCGAGGGCATCGCCTTCGGCTTCATTTCGTATGCGTTGCTCAAACTGCTCAGCGGGCGCGGAAAGGAAGCGAACGCGCTCGTTTACGTATTCGCCGTGCTGTTCGTGCTGAGATACGCCATCGGGCTCGGCTGAGGATCCCGCCTTCAAACGGTCCCTCGGGGGTATTGGCCGGGTATCCGCATCTCACGTCGGGCCGACCCTCATCCTCCTTGCGCGCTCTCTCCAGTCAGCCGTGCAATCGGGAGGCGCCCCCGCCACTTCCCTCCTGTTGACATCGGATGCACGACTCAACTAACATAGCTCACAAGAGGCGCGGGGTCCTTCACCGAATGGTTTATCCTTTCGTCTGGCGACTGGAGAATTTTCAGATGACAGTCTACGAAAAACGGTTGAGACGGAACATCGTTAAGAACAGGCTCCTCGATCGCGAGCTTGACTTTCTCCAATCCGGCATCAGCCGCGATGACGTTCGCGAGATCGCGAGAACATACGGGCCCCAGCGCCGGCGCTCGGCGGCCGTTCGTCTCGCGCTCGGGCTGATCGACTTCGTCGCCAGATATACCGCGCCTTTCCTCGGAATGATCGCAGGCGCCGAGTATGCCGCCGTAAAGGCCCTCTATCCGATCATCGGAGAACAAAAACAATTCGGCGATTCGCTCAGGCTTTACCTCGGAGAAGAGCTCGGCCGGAAAATGGAGGACATGAGCAAGGCCTTCGAGATAGCGGGCACTCTGGTGGCGGCGACTCCCAAGATTGTTTACGCCGCTCTTTACGGCGCGCTGCTTGGAATCGTCGTCTATATTGCGCTGAAAAGACTGCTCATCATTGCGGTATCGTTGAGACGCAGGCTTGTGCTTAAGGGCAAGATATCCAAACTGTTGGCATAGCGATATGGCGGCTCTCGTCCTGAAAAACCTATCGAAGCTGTACAAAGACGGCGTCGCCGGCGTCATCGATCTCAACATAGAGGTCTTTGAAGGCGAGCTGATGGTGCTGGTCGGTCCGTCGGGCAGCGGAAAATCAACGACGCTCAGGCTCGTGGCCGGCCTCGAGACGCCCTCGAGGGGCGAGATATTCATCGACGGCAGGCTCGCCAACGACATCCCTCCGCGCGACCGCGACATCGCCATGGTGTTCCAGGACTATGCCCTTTATCCCCACCTCAACGTCGAGCAAAACCTGGGCTTCGGTCTCAAGATGCGCGGCCTGGGAAAAGGCGAGGTCGCCTCGCGCGTCAAAGAAGCCTCCCGCATGCTCGGCATAGATGGCCTGCTTCGCCGCAAACCCAGGGAGCTTTCGGGAGGGCAGCGCCAGCGGGTCGCGCTCGGACGCGCGCTGGTGCGCGATCCGAAGGTGTTTCTCTTCGATGAGCCTCTAAGCAACCTCGATGCCGCGCTCAGGGTTCAATTGAGGCGGGAGATAAAGGACATCCACGGCAAGCTCGGCGCGACCATGCTCTACGTGACGCACGATCAGAGTGAGGCGATGGCGATAGGCCAGCGCATCGCCGTCATGAACGACGGCGGCATCGAGCAGGTCGGCTCGCCCGCGCAAGTCTACCAGAGCCCGCAAAGCGAGTTCGTCGCCCGATTTCTCGGCAGTCCCCCCATGAACCTCGCCGAATGCGCCGCCAAATCGACACGGCAAGGTTTTGAGGTCGAGTTCGACGGCAGCCATCTCTTTTTCAAGAGGTCGACGGGTGAACGATCCGACGGCGGCATACGGAATGCACTTCTCGGCTTCCGGCCCGAAGATATCACTTTCTCGGAGGCGACCACGGCCGGTTCGCTGAAGGGACGCGCGCGCGTTTTGTCGGTGGAGGCGATGGGAGCCGAGACCCTGGTATATCTCGAGGACGGCGCATTCAGGCCCATCGCCCGCGTGCTTGGGCACGCCGGCATCGCGTCCGGAGGCGAAATCGAATACTGCGTCTCGCGAGAAAGGCTTTATCTGTTCGACGCGAATACGGGAAGACGAATCGGAATGGATTGATGCTTCGGGTCGCGGATGGAAGGGCGGCTAGCTTTCCGCCCCGCGTTCGAAGGCGAGGCGCTCCTTTTTGAGTTGGTCGTCCGAGAGACGGCCCTTGAGCACAAGGATTTTCCCCGCGTCCAGACTGATTCGTTTCTGCTCGGCGAGGAGTACGCGCAGTTGATCTTCGCCCAGCAGTTCCAGTTCGATGGCGACCTCCCCGAATTTCTCCCCGCACTTGGCTTGCGAGTCCATGATGTGCTTTATCTCGACCGAAGTCAGCAGGCCGCGATTGAGCGCGATCGTCCCGAGGGACACATTCAGGTCCTTTCTCACCGCCTCGATTGTCCGAAAGTCCTCCTCCCCCATCACGCCTTTTTCGAGGAGGAATCTCTCGAAGGCTTCTGCGCTTTTGTCCGTCATCGTGATCCTCGGCCTATTTCGATCCCGACTGGAGGATTTCCCTCTGCCTTTCCGCCACGTATCTGTATAAGCGGTTTATGGCGAGCTTATCTTCGAACGATTCGTCGGTATCCACAAATTCGATTCCGACCTTGAGCTGTTCGGCCGCCGACTTCCTTACGATCCGCCGGATTATCGCATTGAGTCGGAGCGGGGTTTCGTTCCTCGCCAGCGAGAATTGCAGCGCGAGCCTTGTCCCGACGTCCGCGAGGTGCTCGGCGCCTTCCTCGATGAGGATGAACATGCCTCCGACACTTATGTTGATTGTGCGTCCCCCCAGCCGGGGGCTGGGAAGGGCCCCTGCGGCGTCTCCCTCGGGCTCGGGCACCTGGCGCTGCACGTCGCCTATGACCGTGCATTCCACGTGGATCGGGTTCCTCAGCGGAACCGGCACTCTGAAATAGGCTCTGCGCTGACCGCTCTGCAGCGCGTTCGGATAGGAAATCTCGACCGCGGATATTCTTCTGCGCGCCCCCAGAGCGAAGTCGGTTTTCCCCAGTATTACACTCAAGAAGGCAAATCGGCTTCGGTCCACGGCAAAGAACAGCAGCATTTCGGTATTCGGCTTGAGGGCGACCGCAGGCCCGTCGCTTGAGGGCTGATCGATGATAAGCGATTTCGAGTCTCCTGTCCTCCTGATGTCAAGCAGTCGGCTCTTGTATCGATACAGTTCGTCGCCCGATTCGGCCTGTATCGACAACGGCGCGTTATAAGCGCACCCCAATTCGAGCAATCGCTCGATACGGCTGGGAGATGTCAGTGGCGGGTCTTCCATCGTCAGGATTGTCCCTCGTACGTTTTGATCAGTCTGGCGATCTCGCGCAGGTGCTCGGGGGTCGTGCCGCAGCAGCCGCCGAGCACGCTCACGCCCATTTCCAGCAGCGGCCGCATTTTCTCGGCCATCCCGGCAGGGCCCTCCGGATAGACTGTCTCATCGCCTTCAAGCACCGGCAGGCCGGCGTTCGGCTTGGCGAACAGGGGCCTCGAGGTCGCCCGCGACATCTCCTTTAATATCTCGGTCATATCCTCCGGGCCCGCTCCGCAATTTGCGCCTATCAGATCCGCGCCGTATTCCTCGAGAGATCGGGCGGCAGTCGCGGGATCGACGCCCATCATTGTACGATAACCGCGCTTGTCGGGATTGAACGTCATGGATGCCAGCACGATGCATTTCGTGCTTCTTTTGGCGGCCTCGACGGCCGCCTTCGCTTCGTTCAGATCGGCCATCGTCTCGACGCAAATGGCATCGGCGCCGCCCTGCTCCAGGGCGCAGGCCTGCTCCATGAAACCCTCGAGAAGCTCTTCGTATTTCAGCGTGCCATACGGTTCGATGAATTCGCCGGTGGGCCCCATAGAGCCCGCAACGCAGCGGTCCGGTCCGGCCGAGTCTCTCGCGTTTTCGGCCGCCTTTCGATTAAGCTCGCCGACCTTGTCGGCCAGTCCGTAGCGGGCGAGCTTGAAGCGGCTCCCGCCGAAAGAGTTGGTTTCAACGATATCGCAGCCGGCTTCGAAGTAAGCGCTGTGAATGCCACGGACGACGTCGGGATGCGAAACGTTCCATTCCTCGGGACAGTCGGAGACCGTCAGCCCTCTTGCAATGAGCATGGTGCCCATCGCGCCGTCAAATACAAGCGCTCCAGCGGTGTCGAGTCTTTCCAGGATACTCATAATATCCCCTCAAAAATCCGCCCTCGGCCCGGAGCGGATATCATTTTCGTCTATAGCCGCAATTCTTGAAGTCGCACGCGTGGCAAGGCGGTTCCTCTTCGCGGTCGGGTTCGCCCTCGACGAACGGCACGATGAACGAGATGGATTTCTTGGGCTCCATCATGCAATAGTCGTTCAACGAAACGCCGATCGGAGAAGGATCGAGCAGCTCGAAGACGGGCCGCTGCCCGCTCGTGTCCCACTTGCCGTAACCGGGACTGATCCGGCCTGATGCCCAAAGATCGAGCCTGCCCGCTTCCGCGCAGATGAGAGTCCCGCACTGCGCTGCGACGTTTTCGACCGCTCGGCTGGCCGTGACGTCGGCGATCATGCCCTGAAGATAATCGCCCCGCTTGAAATGCTCTTCGATGATCTTGTCGATCTCCGGCCCGACCGTGCAGACTGCCACGGCAAAAGAGCGCGCGCCCTCGAGCGAGTCGGCGAGCGTCTTGTCCGATATTGTCTTGCCGCCGACCCTGATCTCGTCACGGCCGGTGATGCGTGTGAACTCCGAGCATGTGTAGATCGCCTTGCCCGTCATCGATTCGGTGCAGCGCTCCGACTCGGAGACGATCTGCTCCATTATCGACGGCTGCACGGCGTCCCCCTCCGCATAGCCGAGCGGTCCGAGCAAGTCCTCGACTCGGACGCCGATGTCCACATCGTTTATGCTGGGCCACTCAGACATCAAACCCGCCGGCTTTCTTAAACGCCTCGAACATCATCTTTTTCTGCTGGTGCGACGCCTGTATCGCTTCGGAGTCGTCGTAGTCACTGAGGATAAAGCCGCCTTCGGGCGTGGACCAGTGCTCGAGGAGCAGGCGGGCCTCCCGCTCCATTTCTTGGGGCGAGCCGCTCGGCAGCGTGGTCTGGATATCTATCAGCGACTCGAAGCATATCCTTCCGCGGAAGTCATCGCCTATTTCCTTGATGCCAAGCGCGCGCGGCTGCTGGAGGTTTATCACGTCGAGACCGAGATCGACAAATTCGGGCATAAGCTCATTGATGCGGCCGCACGAATGGAGCCAGAAGTGCATGCCGGCGTCGTGGGCGGCGTCGATAAGTTTCTTGTAGCGCGGCCTGAAATATTGCCGCCACATGGGCACGCTCACGAAGATCGCCTGCTGGGTTCCCCAATCGTCGGTGGTGGTGACGCCGTGGATTTTGCCCGGGAACCGGTCCCTGAAGTTACGGATGAGGTCGAGCTGAAAATCGACAATTATGTCCAGCAGCCGCTCCACCAGTGAAGGGTTGAGGTGCATGTCGGTCAGCGTTTCTGTGAATCCGTGGAGGAAATGGAGCCGCTCGAACGGTCCGGCGCCGATGTAGCCGAGCACGTAACGGTCTTCCGCATAGGGGAGCACCATTTCGACCGCCTCGTATCTGGCGGGGTCCTCGGCGTCGGGAAAGCGGCGGCCTTCGATGTCATGCCCGGTTTTTATCGGATGCCGCTTGACCTGGCCCATGTTCGGCTGGTCGGTCTTTTCGTGGGCGCAGCCCCATTCGTCCTCGCCGGGCGCCGATGGGTCGTAATCCCTGCCGAATCCGCAGGCGACCGTGTAGGTGTCGTTGACGCCGATTTCGTCGAACCTGATGCCTATCCGCGGAGGAGTCTGGAACTCGACGGCTTTTCTTATGATTTCATATCCGGTCATGGCGCTTCCATGGTGTCCGAAGCGGAGAATTTCAGGACAAATAATACCAGAAATCTCGCCCGCCTTCAAATTCGCCGCCGGACAATTCGCCGCCGGCGCTTGCGTGTTCGGCCTTCGGCGGCATAGCGCGGCGTATTATCCGCCACCTCGTTTCTTGGTTCCGTAACGCGCGTCAACATCACCACCAGGGCCGCAGTCGTGCAGAAGGTCGATACGATGAAAACTGATTTATATGAGATC
>CBDUSG010000045.1:0-10969 GCA_965369575.1 uncultured bacterium
GCCGCCCGTTGAACTACATTATAGAACGGGCCCCCATTTTTTTGCAAATCTGAGCGAAACACGAATTTTGGGGGGCGAGTCGCCCCCCACACCCCGACATGAGATGCTGCGCATCTCCACAAAAGATTCTCCGCCGATCAACGCGGATTGTAGGGGCGACCCGCTGGGTCGCCCAAATCCAGCTGCGCATCTCTTCTTTTACATCTTGTTTAATAACCGGCCTTACCGATTCAGTTCCAGCAAAAGCCTGTCCCACGCGGCTGCCACATAGCCGATGCAAGGATACGGAGTATCCGTGGATGGGGGCTCTGCCCCCGCCGACGCAAGGATACGAAGTATCCGCTGTCAGCGGCCACTGGCCGCCCGCCGCCGGATTTTGCGGTGCGGAATGAATGGTATCTCCAAAAAATGTTCGTCTGCCGGTAAATGATACCAGTCGCTGTGAAACATTGTCAATTCTGACTGCGCTCCGGATGGGATCGCGTTCATGAATCTGCCCGAGATGCGGGGAGAGAGGCCCGTTTCGGCGCCGGAAAGCGAAAAAGGGATCGGAACCGGCTCAGATAGGGGCGGGAACCGGTCGGCCTATTCCCAATGCCTGACTCCCTTGATCCTCTTCCACAACCAGACCGCTCCGATACAGGCGAGGCAAAGACCGAAGAAAAACGCTATGCCGAATGCCAGCAGCAGGCCTCTGTCTATCTGGACCAAGGGAGAACCTTCCGTGCGGGGAGCGTCGGTGAGATAGTGCTATGTCCGAGAGTCAAAGAAAGATAATCCATGCAGTAGCCGGGCGGCCGGGTCACTCCTCGGCTCCGGCTTGCTCGAGCATACTGACGGTTTCAGCATGGCCGTTTGTCTTCGCATACATCAGCGCGGTCCAGCCGGGCTGCGTGCGGACGTTTACGTCGGCGCCGTTCTCCAACAGGACCCTCACGGTTTCCGTATGGCCGCCGGCGGCGGCGACCATCAGCGCCGTGTGGCCCTCATCGGCTCTTTCATCTACGCCGGCGCCCTTTTCCAGCAGCGCCTCCACGAAACCCGTATGCGCCTTTGCCGCCGCTATCATCAATGCCGTGAGGCCGGTCTCGCTGTCCCTTGCGCCGAGGTCGGCGCCGCTGTTGACGAGTATGCGCGCGACTTCGGTGTGGCCTCCGGCGGCGGCCACGATCAGCGGCGTCGCTCCCGTTTCCTTATCACCGGCGTTGACGTCGGCGCCTTTGCCGATCAGAATGCGCACGGCCTCGGCGGAGCCCTTCGAGGCCGCAATCATCAACGCTTTTTCCGTTCCGAGGTCGGGAGGAGGCATTATCAGACTCTCATCACTGGCGGCTGAACCCTTTGGGCGCGGATTGTTTCGCCCGCGCGTATATGATAACAGCGATTCCTGAACATTGTCAATCCGGAATGCAGGACCATCCGCTTTGCGATTTTTCGGAAGCACCCGCCAGGGAAACCCGCTTTAATCCGGTAATCTTCCCGCCATTCGCCGAATCGATGCGCGTTTCATTGTCCCGCCAGTTCTTGAACGGGCAGTCGTATCGTGATATAATTCGATGTAAAGAATTGCTCAGAAAATGGTTCCGTGTGTGGAAATTCCTGCAGGCAAAAAGGATAGACTCGACAGGCTTCTCGTCGAGTTGAATCTTGTCCCCACCCGCGCAAAGGCGAAGGCGCTGATATTGGCTGGCCGCGTCAAGGTGGATTCGCGCGTGGTCGACAAGGCCGGCGCGCTCATCAGGGGCGGAAGCAGCATTCAGGTTGCTCCGCAGAGCCGCTATGTGGGCCGCGGCGGCGAAAAACTCGAGGGCGCGCTGAAACATTTTTCGCTCGACGTCAAGGGCAAGACGGCGGCCGACATAGGCGCGTCCACCGGCGGTTTTACGGATTGCCTGCTGCAACACGGCGCGGACAGGGTGTATGCCGTAGACGTCGGATACGGCCAATTGGCCTGGTCATTGCGGCGGGACCCGCGGGTTGTCGTGGTGGAGCGCACCAACGCCCGCGACATCACGCCGGACCTGTTCGATGAGCGGCCCCAACTGGCGACAATCGACGTCTCGTTCATCTCGCTCACGCTCGTGCTCGGACCCGTCAACAACGTTCTGGCCGATGGCGGCGGGATCATCGCACTCGTCAAACCGCAATTCGAGGCAGGACGTCAGCAGGTGGGAAAGGGAGGCGTCGTGCGCGACCCGGCCGTGCACGGGCAGGTGATCGAAAAAGTGATCGATTTCGCTGAAGGGCTCGGGCTTGCATCGCACGGCAGCATCGAGTCGCCGCTGCTCGGCCCCGCCGGGAACAGGGAGTTTTTCGTATACATTGTTAAGCCGGGCCGGTAGGGGACAGCCGGCGCGCCGAAAGAGGTGATGGAATTGCTGAGGTGCCCGAAGTGCAGGGGGCGGATGAACGGGCAGGAGGGCAGAGGGCACTATGGCGCGAAGCTCGAGATTTACCAGTGTCCCGAATGCCTCGGCCTTTGGGTGGACGGCAAAGTCGTCATCGCGCTTAGCCACGAATCGGCGCTCCGGGCCGAAACCGATGTCGATTTCGATGAAATATCGACCGAGCCGCGCGAGATAGCCGCCTTCTGTCCGCGATGCGAGACGTATCTGATGGAACAGACCGGCGGCGGCCTGCCCGAAGGCCTGCGCATCGATTACTGCGCGCAATGCCGCGGATTCTGGTTCGACAAGGGCGAATTAATGATTTACAAGAGCTATATCAAAAACAAGCGCGAGGCCTTCAAAAAGAGCGAGAAAGAGAAAAGGAAGCGGAAGGCCAGGACGAGCGCCCCGCTGCCGTCCTCCAATGCGGCGCTCGTGCTCAGGTTTCTCAATACAAATGTCAAACACCCGATGTTTTAAGGGCTCCCGCAGGGGCAAAGTGACGGTTTAATCCATAACCGCAGACTCTTGAATCAGATGGCACAGAAAAAGCAACCAGCGATAAAGAGAGTCGGGGTCGTTGTTAATCCGACGAAGACCGGCGCCTTCCCCCTGATAAAGCAGGTGGTGGCCTGGCTCGAAGAAAAGGGGATAGAGGTCCTGCTCGATTCGGAATTGCGCGGCGCTCTTGACACGGGCGCCGAATCGATTACCGTAAAGGAGATGCCGGGACGGGTCGACCTGATGGTCGCGTTCGGCGGCGACGGGACGATGTTGAGCGTCGCCCGGCAAATGGGAGAAGCGGACACACCGCTCATGGGAGTAAAGGTGGGCGGATTGGGATTTCTGACCGGCGTGACCGAAAGCGAGGTTTTCGACACGCTGGACGAGGCGCTGGCGGGCAGGCACAGGACGGAGCGACGAATGATGCTGAGTTGCGCCATCGCGCATTCCGACGGCACAGAACACCGCGCGGCCGTGGCGCTGAACGACGTCGTCATCCAGCGCGATTCGCTCGAGCGCATGCTGACGATAGAAACCCACGTCGACGGCGAGTTTTTGGCATCCTATGCGTGCGACGGCCTGATCATCTCGACTCCCACGGGCTCGACGGCGCATTCTCTGTCGGCCGGGGGCCCGATAGTCCATCCCGAGGCCGAGGCGATATTGGTCACGCCCATATGCCCGCATATGCTGACGAACCGCCCGCTTGTCCTCTCGGCGGAACACGAGCTGCAGGCGGTCGTCGTGTCGAAACAGGCGTCCGCAGGCGTCATGATCGACGGGCAGATCGCAATTAAGATTCATCAGGGGGACAGGATACTCGTGCGCAGATCACCGCTCAGCATCGTGCTGGCGGCATCCTCGTCCAAGAGCTACTTCGAGGTGTTGCGGACCAAGCTGAACTGGGGGCGCCGTTAAAAATGCTCGACACGCTCCACATACGCAACTTCGCGCTGATCGAAGACCTGGTGCTGCCGTGGAAGCCGGGCCTCAACGTGCTCACCGGCGAAACGGGCGCCGGGAAATCGATTATCATCGACGCCATGAGTTTGCTGCTCGGTGAGAGAGCGGCGGGAGTTTTCATACGCCAGGGCGCAGCCCGTGCCGACATCCAGGCCGTCTTCGACATCTCACGCCACAATGATGCCAGGGAAATGCTCGAATCAATGGACATGGATTCGAGCGACGAGGTGCTCCTCAGGCGCGTCATAACTTCCGACGGCAAGAGCAAGTGCTTCATCAACGGCGGCGTGGTAACGCGGAAGTTGCTCTCAAAGCTTGGCGCGCTTCTTGTCGACATGCACGGTCAGCACGAGCACCAGTCGCTGCTGGAACCCGGCAAGCATCTCGCCCTCCTCGACGACTTCGGAGCGCTCGGTGCCGACGTCGCCTACATCCGCCAGTCCTTCAAGCAATTAAAGGAAGTCATCTCGATCCTGAACAAGCTTACGGTCAGGGAGGCCGACCGCACCGAGCGCGTCGCCGAGCTGGAGGAGGAGCTTGCCCTGCTGGAAAGGGCCGATCTCAAGGAGGGCGAAGAGGAGGAGATAAGATCGCGCCGAAACGTGATCGCCAACTCGGAGAAGCTGCACCGGCTGGCCTCGGAAGCGAACGATGTGCTTTTCGCCGGCGAGACTTTCCAGCCTCCGCTCGTGGACACATGGGACGGCATCATTCGAACCCTTAAGGAGATCGCAAAGGTCGACCCTGCCGTCGAGCAATCGCTGGGAGGATACGACGAGATCCGCCATAAATTCGACGAGCTCGCCGGGACGCTGCAATCATATATCTCACAGCTCGAGTACGATCCCGGAGAACTCGAGGCTCTCGAAGGGCGAATCGAAACTATATCGAAGCTAAAGCGAAGGCACGGCTGCGGGTCGCTCGAGGAACTGCTCGAAACGAGAGAACGCTTGAATGGGGAGTATGCCCGGTTGACGGGTTCTTCGGTTGAGAAGAGCAATCTCGAGCGCGAGGTGGAAAAGCTGCGTGAAGAAATCGGCAAGATCGCCTTCATATTGTCCCAGAGGAGAATGGAAGCCGCCGAGGAGCTTGAGAAGAAAATCCAACTGCATCTGCGCGATCTCGGCATGAAAAAGGCGAGATTCCACGTATCCGTCACGCAGGAGCAAACGGACGACGGCCTGATTCGACACAGGAAAAAACGGTGGAAGCTCCGGAGCACCGGCGTGGACAAGGTGGAATTCCTCTTTTCCGCCAATGTCGGCGAGCCGCCCAGGCCGTTGCGAGCGATCGCGTCGGGAGGCGAAATCTCGCGCATCATGCTTGCGATCCGCACCATTTTGGCCGAGGCCGACAACGTGCCGGTAATAATCTTCGATGAGATCGACTCGGGCGTCGGCGCCAGCATGGGGATGTCTATCGCAGAGAAGCTGGCGGCCGTCTCCCGATCTCAGCAGGTGATCTGTGTCACCCACCTTCCGCAGATTGCCGCGATGGCGGGCAATCACGTAGTCGTGGATAAGCTTGTCGAAGAAGGCCGCACGCGAACCGAGGTCGAGTATCCGCACGGGCCCGCCCGGACCAGGGAAATCGCCAGGATGCTCGGCGGCGAGGCCACCGGCAAAATCACGCTCAAACATGCCGAGGAACTCCTGGCGCTCACCCGGAAGGACAGATGAAACTCGCGCGGGCCGCCACCATTTTCTTTCCCGTATCGGCGCTCCTGTGCGTCCCGCTCGCGGCCGGCTTCTTCGCATATGATACCGCGAATGCGGCCTCCGACAACGCCGGCCGAGTTGAACCTCCATCGTTCGAGATCATTTCACTCAAGCGACCGGGAGTCATATTGACGGTTGATTCCGGCGACCTCGACGGCGACGGCAAAACCGACCTGCTGCTGTTTCACAAAGCCTCCAGGGAAACCTACGATAAATCGTGCTCCATATATTTTCAGCGGGACACAGGATTCGGGAATAGTCCGGCGCTCGAGATCTCGCTGGGCGAAGGCGTGAGCGCGGTCCAAGTCAACGACATCGATTCCGACGGCAAGAGCGAGTTGTGCGCGTTCGACAGCGGCGGCATGATCGTGTTCAAGCCGCTGGATGGATCAACCGTCGAGTCCAGGCGCGTGATACGGCAGGGGACACTGCTGCCGCGTATCAGTAGGCGCCTCATCGTAGTGAACTGGATCGCCGACCTCGATTCCGACGGCAGGAGCGACGCCTTGCTTCCCGCCGCCGGCGGCCTGAATCTGTTCATCGGCGGGGACGGCGGCGGTTTTGAGCGATTTCGCGAGTATGATCTGCCGATGCGGGCTTCGGTCCGCGGCGAGGGCGGCCAGAGCTACGTGAGTTACCGCCTGCCGGCCATTGAATTCGAGGACTTCGACGGCGACGGCAATGCCGACATCGGCGCGTTCGATGTCGAGCAGATGAACTTTTTCCTCACAGACGGATCGCCCGCGCCCGGCCGCAGAATCGAGTCGCCGCTGCTCCGAGAATTTACCAAGGACTTCATCGCGGCATCGAAATTTCCCGACCTCAACAGCGACGGCATACCCGACGCCGTTTTGGTGCTGATGTCGCAAAAGAAACAGCTCCAGAGTGAGGCCCGAATATATTTTGGGAGGAAGGATTTTTCATACGGAAACGGGCCGGATCATGTCTATTCCGGCGATGCGAACCTCATACTGCCGATGTTTCTCGATGCCACGGGCGACGGCAAAATGGAGATGATGCTGCAGAACATCAAGGTGGGTCTGGATTTTTTCATCAACTATTTTCTCCGGAACCGAATCAGAGTCGACACCGAGCTGCGGAGGCTCAACTCGGACGGGCTTTACAGCGAGCAGCCGGCCGTGAGGCGTGCGATCTACGTGCGTGTGAGCGAGTCGGGTGCTGAACCCGCGCGCAATGTCGGCGATTTCGACGGAGACGGTCTGCACGACCTCGCGGTCGGTACCTCGGAGGAGCGGCTTTCGTTTTTCCTGTCGAACAAAAAGGATTTTTTGCCACGACGTCCCACCTTCGAGCTGAATGTGCCAGCCTACGGGACAATGAAGACTCTCAACCTCAACGACGACGGCCGCACAGACATCATCATCCTCTACCCGCAGAAGGACAAGCGCGGAAGCGCCACACTCATTCTGTCGAAATGAAAGAGCAGGCCGATCCGCGCGTCAATGCATCTCCCAACCGCCGGAGATGTTGACGGCCTGGCCGGTCATGTAGGCGGCGTCGTCGGAGCACAGGAACGCGACGACCCCGGCGACGTCCTCGGGTGTTCCGCCGCGCCCGATCGGGATGTTCTTTATCTTCTCTGCGACTATCTCGTCGACGGTCACGCCGGCGGCCGCGGCCATCTTCTCATGCCCCTCGCGCATAAGCTCGGTGTCGATGTAACCCGGACAAACTGCATTGATGTTGATCTTGAACGGCGCAAGCTCGAGCGCCATCGTGCGCGTCAGGCCGATGATCGCCTGCTTGGCCGCTATGTAGGCGGCGAGGTAGACGGTGGGCGTTTTGGCCGTGCGCGATGAGAGGTTGACGATCCTGCCGCCGTCGCCCTGCGCCAGCATTCGCTGCGCCGCCGCTTTCGAGCACAGGAACGTGCCGGTGGCGTTGATTTCGAGCGTCTTGCGCCAGGCCCATTCCTCCATCATCATGACGGGTGCGGCGCCGGGACTGCCGCCGGCATTGTTGACGAGTATGTCGATGCGTCCCAGCTCGGCGACCGTCTGCTCGAGCATCGCCTCGACCTCATCGCTCTTGGTGACGTCGCAGCGAATGGCCGCCGCGCGAACACCCATCGAGCGAAGCTCGTCGGCGGTCCTGTTCAGCTCCCCCCACGAGCCCATCCCGTATCCGGGCGCATCTTCGTAGTCGGCGCAGATGTCGCTCACGGCGACGTCGGCGCCCTCGCTCGCGAGACGGCGTGCGATGCCCGCGCCGATTCCGCTCGTCCTGCCCACTCCGGTGACCAGCGCGACTTTCCCCATGAATCTTTCCATCATATGACTCCTTCGCCGGCACTCTGCAATAATTGAATCGCGATGCTATATAATACAGCAAACCGGCCGACGCGTTCCACAGAAATTATCGTAAGGAAGGAGAGCGAAGTGAACCCCGGAATATATAAGGCCGAGGAAATGCTTTATCCGCAGATGCGCGATCTGGACCGGGACAGGACGCTGTTGATCCTGCCGATGAGCGCGCTCGAGGTGCACGGGCATCATCTACCGATGGGAATGGACACGTGGTTCGCCGGGATGAACGCCTCCGACCTCGCCGAGGAATTCGCGGACGCGCACCCGGACTGGTCGGTCGTGCTGTATCCTCCGCTGACGCTCGGGACGGACGAGCTGCCGCTGCCGGGCTCGATAGCCGTCAAGCCGCGCGTGGTGAGAGACGCGCTGCTCGGGTTTGGCAACTCGCTCGCCGACCACGGCTTCAAATACATAGTCGTTACCAACGGTCACGGCGGTCCGCGCCAGCCGCCCGCGCAGGAGGAGGCGTGCGAGCGCGTCAGCCTCAAGCGCGGCATCGCGATGATCGCGCCGTCGATGAGGGCGCTCTTCCCGTACCCTACGGGCGGCGCGATCCCGAAAATCGAGGACGAACTGGGGCGTTCGCTGACCGAGGTCGAGAAAGAAGCGCTGTGCACCGGGGGCGAGCACGCCGCCGTGATGGAGACCTCGCTGATGCTGGCGTACAGGCCGGAACTCGTTTCGGATATTTATAGCGAGTGCAAGATGGACGGCCCGCCCGGGGTGCCCGCCGTCGCGAACATCGGCAAGGCGCTTGCCGCGCCGCTGAAGCTGTTGGGCTTCGGCGAGGCCGCTGGAAAGATCGCGCTCATTTTCGACAGCCTGTCGCGCAACATCGGCTGGGCGCGGAACGCGAAGAGCGGATACGGCGGGCACGAGGTCACCTATATGGGCAATCCGTCGGCCGCTTCACCCGAACTTGGAAAAGCGTTGCGCAAGCTGATCGCGCGCGAGTTGCTGGCGGAAGTCGATGCGGTCATCGAGGGCCGGATAGCGCCGTCCGAAGTCCACAGCATCTACTGGGATCTCCCGGTCGCCCGCACGAACTTCCTGAGGAATCTGGGATTCGCATTCGGATTCGTTCTGATCGTGCTCATTCTCGCAGGGATTGTCGCTGTGACTGGCTCATGAATTCGAATGTCCCACGGCATTGATGTATGGGTCGGTTCCAAACTCGCAGTTATTCAGATTTTCCGCCAACGCGGGCAATCATTGTTGGAGAAGGCTTGCAATATATCGGTCCACGATTGCCAGCAGCCGTTTTGGCGGGAGGCGCCTGGGCTCGAGGGTCGCCTGCATGCCGAGCCCGTCGACGAGCGCTATGAGCGAGTCAGCTTCATCCGATGGATCGACGTCGGATCGAAGTTCGCCGGTTTGCCGGCATTCGGAGATTAGACCCAGCACGAAACTCCGCCATTCAACGTAACGACGTTTCTGCTCCTTTGCCAATGAGACGCTGCAAGCCGCGCGCCCCCAAAAGCTCACCCATATTCTCCATTCCAATCGACGCTCTTTGTCAATCGGAAGCGCCTCCTGCAGAACATTGCGCAAGGTCCCCACGCCTTCGCCGGCATTTGCCAAATGCTCCTGCATCCTGCGGGCTGTGCGCATGGTGGCGAGGCGCAAGGCGAAGAGGAGCATTTCGTCTTTGTCCTGAAAATAATGCGCAAGCACGCCCGTCGAGCATCGAGCCTCTTTTGCGATTTCGCGTGTGGTAGCCGAGTCGATGCCGGATTGTGCAATAACCCGCCATGTGGCCTCTGCTACTCTTTCTCGCATGAGATCATGATCGACTATCTTGGGCATTGACAGGCCCTCCTTTTTGTGGTATTATATCATACGCCCGATATAAATACAAGAGCTATGCGCGTTCAATGGGATGAAGTGTAACGTGACGCTTTGTCCGAGAGCGGGCCGGGAGACCGCGATGGAGGGAGTGATTGTGATGTCAGACGACAAGCCCCGTATCGAACCACTGGCGCCCGGTGAGGCGTGCGAGGACGACGTAAACGGCATTCTGCGCGATACAGAGGACGGCTGGTGGCGGGATTCTCGCATGTTCGGCGTGATCGCGCACGTCCCCGAGGCGCTCAGGGGATGGGTTCATCTCATCACCGGTGTCGCAGCGGCGGTGGACCCCGTCACATGGGAACTCATGGCTCTGCGGGGCGCTTTCGCCACGGGATGTCACTATTGAGTGACCCACCGCACGGCTGCCGTGCGCAGCCAGGTTGAACCGATTGAATGGGCCGTGTTCGAGTCGGAGGTCAATCCCGAACCGCTCACGCGAAGGCAGTACCTTGCCGTCTGCCTTTCCGACGGCATCGCACGTCACGATGTTCCCGACGCGCTATTTGACGAATTGAAGACCGAATATTGTACCGAAGAGATCGTCGGCCTTTGCATGGCTGCGGCCGTTGCGCACGCGGGGCATGTGCTGAACGAGGCCGTCAAGCTGCCGGCAGCCGAAGGGGTTGCGTGCGCTCTGCCGCCACGGAAAGCGAAATAAGCAGCCACCCGACTCACTGACGCCAGACAGGAGGCAAGATTTATGAAATCGGAAAGAACCATGCTTTCGCTGCTGCTCTTCACGGCAGCGGGAATAATCATCTATTGGGCGCTCGTTTTTCTGGGGATCTTCCCGGTGACCGACATCGTTCCGGGGTATCGCGACTGGTTCATGTCGTTCCCCTTGGCGGACGGTTGGATAGCTGCATGCGCTCTGCTTGCAGCCGCCTGTTTAGTCAAGGGCGATGCCCGCGCCAGTGTATTCGGAATTTCCGCGGGCTCGGGCATGATCTTTTTGGGACTTTATGCGCTGCTGTATGGAATCAACACCGGCCTGCTGTTCACGCTCACTGTCGACGAGATGATCGAGATCGCCATTAAGCTATACTGTCTGTCTGTGGGGTCGTATTTCATCGCGCATTCATGGAAGGCGCGGGATTCCATTGGGAGCGGCGCTGCATAAGGAAGGAGCGGGGAAGCGCAGGATGCGAGTGAGGCGGCGAGTCGCCGCGGACATGAGAGCGGCGCCAGTGGCCGCCGACATGAGATGCTGCGCATCTCT
>CBDUSG010000046.1:0-10893 GCA_965369575.1 uncultured bacterium
GTGAAGAACACGTTGCAATGAGCTGCAAAGGGAAGAAGAAACAGAAAGGCAAGGGCCAGGAGATCAAATCTGTGCTTCAGAATAGTCTGTCCGCTCCATTCCATCAGCCTTCAGGCCGCCCCTGTCTCGTGAATCGCCGCCACGACGCGGGCCTGCTCCGCCTCGGTCATCCCATTATAAAACGGAAGGCGCACAAGCCGTTCGCTCACGTCCTCGGTGACGGGGCAGTCGCCTTGCTTCCCGCCGAAACGCCGCCCCATCTCCGATAGGTGCAGCGGCAAGTAATGAAACACGCTCAGGATACCGCGAGCCTTCAAGCGCGCGATGAGACTCTTGCGCTGTTCAGGAGAGGGCATGATCAGATAAAACATGTGATACGGTTGTTCGCAATGATCCGGCGAAAAGGGAAGTCCCACATCATGGTCCCGCGCCCAGTCCTCAAGGTTCTCGCGGTAGTATTTCCACACGCGCTCGCGCATAGCCTGTATCCGCTCCCGGGCTTCGAGCTGCGCATACAGGAAGGCCGCCAGCATATCCGAGGGAAGATAGCTCGATCCGATGTCTACCCAGGTGTATTTGTCCACCTCGCCGCGAAAGAAGCGGCTGCGGTTTGTGCCTTTTTCGCGGATGATCTCGGCGCGTTCGATATAGCGGGGATCATTGATAAGCAACGCCCCGCCCTCGCCGCAGCTAAAGTTCTTGGTCTCGTGAAAGCTCAGTGTGGCCAGGCAGCCGAACGTGCCCAGGTGTTTTCCCTTGTATTTTCCGAACAGGCCGTGGGCATTGTCCTCGACGACCGCCACATCGTGACGCCCCGCGATCTCTGAGATGGCGTCCATCTCGCATCCCACGCCGGCATAATGGATGGGCACGACAGCTTTTGTCCTCGGCGTGATGAGCCGCTCCAATTGTCCCTCATCCAGATTGAGCGTGTCATAGCGGATATCAATGAAAATCGGGCGCGCGCCACGCATGACGAACGCGTTGAGTGTGGTAACAAACGCAAACGAGGACGCTATGACTTCGTCGCCCGGTCCCACTTCCAGCAAAAGCGCGGCCATCTCAAGCGCGTCCGTGCAAGACGTGGTCAGCAGAACCTTGGGCACGCCGAGTATCTGCTCCAGCAGGTCGTGACATTTCCGTGTGAAGGGGCCGTCGCCCGAGATATGCATGTTGTCCATCGCCTGCCGGATATATTCCAGCTCTTTTCCGATTGAAAATGGGCGATTAAAGGGGATATCAAACATGAATTGTCTCAGGTTCCCGGAAATCGATAACGCCTGATTTTTTCATGGAAGGTCATTGACTGTCGAACCATTTATGAAACGTGTAGTATCCGCCGGAAGGCTCAAAGCCCAGCCGAACCCAGACCTTTTGGACTGCAATATTGGTAATTTGCGTTGATACGACCATGCGAGTCGCGCCCTTTGAAAGGCACCAATCCATGCCGCTAATAATGAATGATCTGTAGATCCCATGTCCCTGTGCTGAGGGTGAAATGCCGCCCACAACCACTTCGCCCTCTTGCGGACTGCTGAGTTGCAGTGTGACAAATCCCACGATGGAGTCGTCAAGGCAGGCCACGAGCACATCATCGGCCACATCGCGCGAAACGCATGAGCGATAAGCCCATGATGTGTATACCTCATTGCATTTAGCTCGATCCAATCTTTCGTCCGCGTGATAATGTGAAAGATAATCACGAAAAATCTCGGTGGCGGCTGCCTTCACTGCGTCTTGTTCGCCGGGCCGGATCAGGCGAACCAAAGCATCCGGCTTGTCCGATGGAAGCGGCGCCTTTTCTAAGTCCCGGGCATAATAAAGCAGGGTATCCATCAGGAGAAAACCTTGGCGCTCCATCGCCTGGGCCGCTTTTAACTCTGAAACCGGGCAGCGGACAATGAGAAAGACTACGTTGTTTGCCTGGCAGAAATCCATCACCGATGGCAATGCATCGGCGGTTATGCCCGTTGCCTTGGCCGTTTTGATTCCGAAGCGCTCCTCGTCGATGGCGGAAAGTTCGATATGTGTCTGGTCCGGCTTCAACTATCCTCTCCGTTGCTGCGCAAACCTTCCACACTGTTTCGTATGACGCTCGAGGGACGCCCCATAGTGCGAAAATGCATTCGTGCCAGATACTCGCCTATGATGCCGAGGGCGAGCAATTGGGCGCCCGAGAAGATGGCGATGATGGATGCCAGGAAAGGAAAGCCCGGCACGCTTCCGCCCTCGATCAAGTAGCGTCCGACCACCCAGATCAGCACCGCCAGGCCGAACAGGGCAAAGAGAAAGCCCATCAGACTCGCAAGTTGCAGCGGCAAAGAGCTGAAGCCCGTCATCATGTTCAGCGCGTGCGCGACCAATTTTCGAAAAGTGTAATTCGAAGCCCCGGCCGGGCGAGGATCGTGGCGAACAGGTACCGCCGCAAACCGAGTCGTGCCCCACGTCAGCAGGACGTCAACGGAAACGTAAGGGCTGTCATAGTTGGAAAAGGCCTCGCGCACCTCGGTGCGAAACACCCTGAAGGCGCTGGCCTCGCGAGCCGTCTCGACGCCCATGGCGCTCTGCAGCGCCAGCTTCGTCAGCTTCGAGGCCACATTGCGCCAAATTCCGTGCTGTTCCCGGCTTGGTGTGCCGTAAGCAACGTCGCAATCGGCGTCGAGCCTGTCGATAAGCTTTGGAATTTCCTCGGGCGGGTGCTGAAGGTCGTCGTCCATCGTGATGATGACTTGGTGCCTTGCCGCCCGGATTCCGCAGAGCAGCGCGTTGTGCTGGCCGTAATTTCGCATGAGATTGATACCGCGGACCCAGCCGTTTTCCGCCGCCAGCTCCCGGATCGCATCCCAACTCCGATCCCGACTGCCGTCGTTGACGAGGATCAACTCATATTCGCCGGCCGCCGCGGCCAGAACCGGCCTTAGTCGCTCGACCAAATCCGGAAGCAACTGCTCGCTGTTGTATACTGGAATCACAACCGTAAGATTCATGGGGAGCATACCCTCCACAGCAGTCGATTCGAGCGGCCGGCGCACCTTGATAAAACATTTTTCAAAAGGGAAAAATACCGGATCGCCTCGCCCCTTTGTCCCCGTTCCGAGACAAATGTCCGGGACGCGCGCTTGCCCTTCTTTTGACAAACTATAAAAATGGAGTAGTGGTACAGATTTTCTCAACTGCCGGCAGCCGACGCCCCTATGATAGCAAATAAGAACGCCGGTTTCAATATGGAGTGCATTTCTTCATATTTCTTCAAGCATCGGCATTTCCGCCCCCGCCGGGACCATTTTCACAATGCAACACCAATGTGGCTTCAGGCTGTCCCGACCGTGTCGGAATGAGCCTGCTCTCTCTCACGACGCGGCATGAACGCGTGCGCAAGAAAGAGGACCAGCGCCAGCACACACCCGGCTGCCGAGAGCAGCGCCCCGACCCTGAGGCTTCTCGGCCTGAAGACAAATTCCACCTCGTGGTTCCCCGAGTCGACCACGCACCCCATAAAATCTCCGTACAGGCGGAGCACAGGCGTCGACTTGCCGTCGACCGAGGCGCGCCATCCGTCGTGGAAACTCTCCGAAAGCGCCAGAAGTTGTCTCGATTCCGACTCCGTGGCGATGCTGATTTCGCCCGGGCGGTCGCCGGTGATTTCCGCCGTTCCCGGCCGTCCCGGCGGCAGGTCGATCTTTTCGGCGACCAATGCCGTGGTCTCGATATCGATCCCTTCGATATCTTTCCCGGGGTCAGAGCTGACCCTGGCGGCCGTCAAAAGCCTTGCGCGTGGAAGCGGCTCGGCCAGCCGCAGTCCGTAGGCCTTGCCGCCAAGGAAGCGGGGCCGCTTGTTCCAGATCCAGTGCGCATCCGCCAGTCTCAGGCGGACCTCGCTCAGGCTGTCCAGATACCGCCTGGGCGGGATGCTGACATAGCCTTCGGCCAGACGGATTCCTCTCATGATCAGCAGGTTGTCCGATGACTGAAGGCGGTGCCGCGTCGCATCGGACGGAATCGCCCTGGATTCGAGAAAGGTTTCGATGTCCCTTGCAGGAAATCTGCGGATATAGCTGAGTCCGTAAGAGGCCTGATCCAGTGCGGCAAACAGGATTATCCCCATCAGGGCATATCGTTTTCCCCGCGATGCCAGCACGACCAGTGTCCCGGCCAGGATGAAAAGCGCCGGACCCGCGAAGCCGAGTTGCATCGACGTCGTGCTCGTGTCGATGAAACGGCTGATTCCCGGATGACCACGAATCCAGAACCACAGCAGGAAAACGGGCGGCGCGATCGCGGCCGCCATGCCGAGGGCGAGGGGCCACAGCCCACGCCATGCGATGCGGTCCCGCACCCGAACAAGACTTGAAAGATCGGTGAACACGATCGCAGTCCAGACGCCGGCCGCAAGGTGAAACAGCAGAATGTACCGACACGGCGCGCGGAGCAGTCCGATGAATGGCAGATGCGGCTGCAATCGATAAAGATATCCGTAATTTCCCAAGGACAGAACCAAAGCCAGAATCCCCAGCACAACCGCGCCGACGGCAAGCCGATTCAACGATCCCAGCTCTTTTCTCCGAACAATAACCATGATTAGCAGCAACGGGGGAATTGCGCCTATATATCCCTTCAGTTCGTAAGACATGCCCCCGAAAAAAATATCGTTGAACAGGTATGGAGCGACCAATTGCACGGCCTGAATCGGGTGCACCATCGGCGAGTGTCTCGAGAATGTATCGGGGCGCGACGAATTGGAAACGGCGTCCCACGTAGGCAGCAGCTGAAAGCCGCCGATGATTATTCCCAGCGCCTTGGCAATGCCCAGCCAAACAAGCCGCCTCCAGTTCCCTCCGGGTAGAACCAACACAAGCGTGTACAGGAACTCGGCGAGCGCCGAGAACCAGAAAATTTGAGGATGACCCAGAAGCAGTTCCGATGCCGTAAGCAGCGTCACACCCAGCCTGCCCAGAGCCGCCCGGCGCTCATCCGTCTCGCGAACGGACACGTCGATGGCGAGCAGCAGCCATGGAATATGGGCCGAGACCGCCACGGCGTTCATATGCATGTAATGAAGCATATTGAACCCGGAGAATGTGAATACGAGCGCGCCCAGCATGCCCGCATCACGCGGAATTTTCCAGCGGCGAAGAAACAGGTACATTCCGGCCAGCATGAGCGGGTAGTTGATCAGCAGCTCGATATTGAACGCGGCGGCAAACGGCAGTACCCGGTAAAGGAGGAGATGCAGCGGATGGCCCATCCCCGCCGATCCGTCGCCATGGATATAAAAGCCGCAATAGATATTGGGCAGCCAGGCGAAGCTGTCGCCTGCGGCCAGGCTTTCGGCGTAGAAAAAGCGAAACGGGAGGTGATACCTGGCCAGATCGTCATGGGTATAGACGTAACCACCGAGCAGTGGAGCTGCGAGGAGCAGAAATATCACGGCCGCCCCGGCCAACGTCACCCAGAAAAGGCGGTCATCCGCATCGTTGGGCCGGAGACGATGAAAAAGGGATCGGGTTCGATTCATTGCGTCCGGCGCTCTCCCCAGAATCTTCCAGACAGATTTCCGCGCCCGTGGCGGCGCAGACGGGTCGACCGTAAGATTAGCCCGGGGCGCTCCAAAAGTCAAGAGCATGACTGATTATACGGCTCTCCTCAACACCACTACTGAGGCCGTTGCCGGCCTCGCTCGTCCGCGTCGTTTCTTTCCGAAACTTGGGCTCCGAACACGCGCAAGTCCTTGACATCAGGAACTTTGGTGTGTTACTATCATAGTAGTTTGGGCGTCCGTAACGCTCGGTGGCGCCCTCGAATCGGGCCCGGGCCGGACGGCCGCGGCGAGGCCGTCGAGGGCCGTTTTCGCTTTGGAGATACATTTTCCAGAAGGGGTTTTTTGGAATTCTTGCCGCCCGCGCTTGACGCTGCCGCTCCGGAGATAAATGAATGAAGAAAGTCTGCGTGCTGGGTCTCGGCTATGTGGGATTGCCCACCGCCTGTATGCTGGCGGTCCAGGGGTATCGGGTCATCGGAGTCGACGTCAAGCCCGAGGTCGTTCAGACGGTTTCCAGAGGCGGCGTTCACATCGAGGAGGCCGGCCTCAAGACGATGCTGCAGGCCGCCATAAACAGCGGCAATCTCGTTGCGAAGACCGAAGTCGAGCCCGCCGACGTATTCATCATCGCGGTCCCGACACCGCTGGCCGAGGACAAGCGGGCCGACGTCGGCTGCGTCGAGCGAGCCGCCAGGTCGATTGTCCCGGTGCTTGCCGCGGGCAACCTCGTCATATTGGAATCCACCGCCCCTCCGGGCACGACCGAGAACCTTCTGTGTAACACGCTTTCCGAGTCGGGCCTCACGCCCGGCGATGATTTTCACGTCGCCCATTCGCCTGAAAGAGTGCTCCCGGGCGCCATTTTCAAAGAACTCGTATCGAACGACCGGGTGATCGGCGGCGTCACGCCCGAGTCGGCCGAGGCTGCGCGCGAGCTGTACGGCTCGTTTGTCGAGGGCGAGATATTGCTCACCGACGCGACTACGGCCGAGATGGTCAAGCTTGTCGAGAACACGTATAGGGACGTCAACATCGCCCTTGCGAACGAGCTGGCGATGATCTCGGCGGAGAAAGGCGTTGACGTATTCGAGATCATCTCGCTGGCCAACCGCCACGCGCGCGTGAACGTGCATCAGCCCGGACCCGGCGTGGGCGGCCATTGCATTCCCATCGATCCGTGGTTCATCATCGAGGAATCGGGCCAGGCCGACGGTTTGATAAGGCGCTCTCGCGAGGTCAACGATTCGATGCCCGCGCGGATTGCCGATATGGTCGGCGAAATAATCGCCCCCGAGTCGAAGATCAGTGTATGGGGCGTCACATATAAGGGTAACGTCGACGATACGCGCGAGACGCCCGTCCTTGCGATTCTGGACAGACTGAAAAAAAATGGTTACACGCTCGGCGTTTTCGATTTCCACGCCAGGGATTTCGATTGCGAACTCGACAGCCTCGAGAGCGCCGTCGACGACGCCGATTGTGTGCTGCTCTTGGCGGACCACAGGGAATTCAAGTATCTGGACCCCCACGTCATCGGACAGCGGATGCGCCGGCGCGTTGTCATAGATACGCGCAATTGTCTCGATCCGCAGAAATGGAAAGACGCCGGCTTTGATTTCTACCTGTTCAAGAAAAAGATGTGAGCGCGACATCATGCCACGGCTTCTTTTCAGAGTCGCGACAATTACCGTAAAGCGGAACGGTGGCGAATGAGCGAGAGCGGCGAAATCCACTGCAGCGTCATATCTCCGATGTTCAATGAGGAGGCCAACATCGCCTCCACCGTCGAGGTCATCGAGAAAGTCATGTCCGCCGTCGGCAAGCCGTGGGAACTCATTCTGGTGAACGACGGCAGCGTCGACGGCACCGCCGAAGCCGCCGGGCGCATCTGCGACGAGAAGCCTTACGCGAGATTGCTCTCATACACGCCGAACCGCGGCCGTGGCAAGGCTCTCAGGACCGGTTTCGCCAAGGCCAGGGGACGGTTCATAATAACGATAGAATCGGACCTGAGCTGGGACGCCTCACTCATGGCAGACATGCTGCGGATGCTCGAGGAGGGCGAAGCCGACATGGTGCTCGCCTCGCCATATGTGAAAGGCGGACGGACCGAGGGCGTGCCCGCCGGCCGTCTCATGATAAGTTTTTTGGGAAACCTGATCCTGAACATTGTGGTTCCCGGCAACTTCCGCATGGTCACGCAGATGTTCCGAGCATACCGCCGGGAGGTCATAGACTCGCTCGAGCTAGAGTCCGACCGAAAGGAGATCCATCTGGAGATTCTGTCCAAGGCGCTTGCGATCGGATACCGCGCGAAAGAAATACCGGCGGTTCTTCGCTCGCGTGGCGGAGGAAAGTCCAAGTTCGCGCTCGGACGGACGGTCGTCTCGCACTTGGCTTTCTCATACTTTGAAAAACCGATTCTCCTGTTCGGCGTGGCCGGTTTCTTTTTTCTTGCGGCCGCTTTCGCCATAGGGGCGTATCTTCTGCTCGAGTTTTTCCGGGGCGCTCTAAATCCCGACCGTCCCCTGATGACGGTTCTCATTCTTCTCATAATAGGAGGTCTCCAGTTCGTATCGTTGGGGCTCGTGGGCACCCAGATAGTTCAGCTTCGCAAGGAGGTCTATCGAATACAGATGGGGAATCGAAGGCTGGAGAGAAAGATCTCCGATGAAAAACGCTGAGGCGACACAAGCCGAGCCGTCGCGCCGCTCCCTCTGCATGCTCACCAACGCATATCCCGATTTTCCCGACTCGAACCGTGTCGTATTCATTCGCAATCTTGCCGAGATGCTTTCCCGCCGGGAGTGGGAAGTATCGGTCGTCGCTCCTCGGGTATTTTCCCGCAGCAAGCGCCGCGAGCGCGAGGGCGCGATCGAAATCAGCAGATTTCGCTCTTTCCTCGGGGGCCGGCTTTTGGCCGAATACGAGCGCGCGCCGGTCTTTCGGCTTGTCGGCTACATGATCGCCGGCCTTGTGGCGGCGGTCAGATGTGTTCGCCGAAACAAATGCGACCTGATCCACGCGCACTGGGCAGTCCCCGCCGGCCTGATCGCTCTGGCCGCCGGCCGCATCTGCCGAAGGCCGGTCATTGTGACCGCGCACGGATCGGACATACTCGTCGTGCCCGAAAAAAGCTCGCTCATAGGGTGGCTCGTCAGGCTCGTCCTTGGCCGCGCCGACGCGGTTACTTCGGTGGCCGGGCATATAACCGATAGAATCGTCGAGATGGGGATAGCGCGCGAGAAAATTCTCACGTTTCCGATGAGCGTTCCGGCGCAGTGGTTCGCCGACGCCGGACCTACGCCCGAAGGGATAGACGGGAAAAACGTGATTTTCGGCAACCGGAGCCTCTATCCGCTGTACGACGTCGAGGCCCTGGTGAGGGCGGCCCCGCGCATTTTCGCCGAAGTTCCCGACGCGAGGGTGCTGATCGCCGGCGAGGGGCCCGAGGGCGAAAGACTGGCCTCGCTCGCCGAGCAGCTCGGCGTAGCCGGGCGCGTGAGCTTTACCGGCTCGATTCCGCACGACAGCATGCCCGGCTGGCTGAGAGGGACGTCGGTATATGTTTCAACGGCTCACTCGGACGGCGCGTCGGTCTCGTTGCTCGAGGCCATGGCGTGCGGCGCCTTTCCTGTGGTCGCCGACATTGCCGCCAACCGCGAATGGATAACGAACGGCGAAAACGGTTTCCTGTTCCCGCCCGGGGATGCGGTTGCGCTGGCGGAAAAGGTGGTGGAATGCCTCGGCCGGCCCGAGTTGAGGGCGAAAGCTCGCGAGGATAACATCCGGATCGTCGAGCAGAGGGCGCAATGGAGTTCGAACATAGAGAAACTGCTCGCGCTATGCGAGCAAGTTATGAATCGGTCATGAACGAGAACCGGGGGGATGGGCTGAATATCCTCTTCCTTGCGCTCACGGTCGATGTCGGCGCTTTTCAGGGCGACAGCACGCACGTTGTCGAATTGGTCTCGAACCTGAGGCGGATGGGCTACCGCGTCCGATGGATAGCCCGTCGGAGCGGCGGCAGGAAGATGTGGCCCGATCCTTTTTTCCATCGGGTCAGCCGAATTCCGAAACCCGAAAGCGATTTTTTGCGGCTGCTCCAACTGCTGCTTTCCATGGTGCGAGGGGCATACTATATTTTCCGGCACGCGGGCGGCGCCGATATCATCTATTCCCGCGACAGGTTTTCTCTTCTCCTTGCGCTCGTGCCCTCGAAACTTCTGGGAAAGCCGATCGTGTACGAGGTCAACGGGCTTACCAGCGAGCAGCGCAAGATGCAGGGCGACCACATTTTGAATCGGCTCTACGTGTGGCTGCTCGAGACGCTCGACAGGACCGCATTCCGAGGCGCCGTGCGCGTTGTATGCGTGACCGACGCGATCAGGACCTTTTACGAAGGCCGCCATCCCGATTGGTCGGGAAAGTTCTCGACCGTGAACAACGGAGTGAGCACGGAGCTTTTTTACCCGCTTCCCGTCGACGGAGAGGTGGCCGCATTGAGGGATCGGCTGGGATTCGACGAGCGCGACGAGATCGTGGCGTATGTGGGGAATCTTTCGCTGTGGCAGGGGATCGAATACCTCGTGCGCAGCGCGCCCATGGTCCTCGAGAAGAACCCGGCGGTAAGGTTCATGATCGTGGGTTACGGTCCCACATATGATAAGTGCCAAAGGCTTTCAGAGGAGTTGGGCGTCGCCGACAGGTTCAAATTCGTCGGACAGATTCCTTATCTGAGCTTGCCCGGCTACGTCAACGTGGCGGATGTGTGCGTCGCGCCGTACACGCGGGATATCCCCAATTGTCCGATCAAGATATACGAGTATTTGGCATGCGGCAAGCCCGTCGTCTGCTCTGACATTCCTGGGATCGACAATCTCCGCGACAGCGGGGCGCTCGTCCTTGTCGAGCCGTGCGACCCGGAGGCCCTGGCCTCTGCGCTGCTTAAAACGCTCGCCGACGTCGACGCCCGAGCCGCATGGAGGGAACTCGGGCCGAAGGTGATCTCCGAATACACGTGGGAGCGAACCGCCCGCAAGGCGGCCGACATCTGTGAGGAGGCCGCGCGCAGGCCATGAAACTGTTGGAAGGTCCATCTATCGAGCTTTGGGAAAAAGTGGCCCGATCATGCAAGTATGCAACGTTTTTTCATACTCCTGCGTGGGCAAGGATCATCGAGAAGAGCCTGCCGAAACACAGGATCTTCTCGAGGGCTTATAGCTTTGACGATGGCACGCACGCGGTCGTGCCGCTGATGATGATCGGAGATGGTCGGAATAAAATCTGCCGGTCGATGGCGCCGGGTGTGTACGGCGGCCCGGTCGCGGATGGGGACCTGTCGCCGGAGAGGA
>CBDUSG010000047.1:0-10800 GCA_965369575.1 uncultured bacterium
GGGCTAATCCAGCCGATTGAAAACGAGCCCGACTGCTATACCGCTCCCTGCCATGTCCATCCCGAATCAAAAAAAGTCCTCGGCGTTTTGGACGTAAACATCTCGCTCGCCAGAGTCGACGAGAGCATCGCCGAATACCAGAAGAATATCATTCTCAATCTTCTCGTCGTAATGATTGCCATCGCCCTCGTATCCGCCGGATTCGTATGGTTAATGATTTACAATCCGGTCAAGAGGCTTATAGCCGGCACAAAGCGGATCGCCATGGGCGACCTCGACCATGTCATCGACGCAGAATCATCCGATGAGCTGGGCGTGCTCGCCAATTCCTTCAACAGAATGACACGCGACCTCAGGAGGGCGAACGAGGAGATCACCGACTGGACCAAGACCCTCGAAAATCGTGTCGAGGACAAGACACAGGAGCTGCAAAGGGCCAACCAGATAATACTCCAGGCGGAAAAGCTCGCATCGGTCGGGCGGCTGGCGGCCGTGGTCGCCCACGAGATCAACAACCCGCTCGCGGGTATCGTCAACTACGCCAAGTTGATAATAAGAAGAATCGACAACAACAGGTTTGATGAAAACAATTATGGAGGGAGCCGAGAGATTCTCGACACCATAATGACCGAGGCCATGCGCTGCGGCGAAATAGTGAAAAATCTGCTGCAGTTCTCCCGGCAATCCGACGTCGTGTTGGCGCCCAGCGGCATTGAAGGCATCATCAAGGATTCCGTCGGGTTGATAGAGCACCTGATAACCTTGCGGGACATTGACATCAGGCTGGATATCGAGGAGGGAATCCCTCGAATCAGTTGTGACTCCCAGAAAATAAAGCAGGTGCTGCTGGGGCTTTTGCTCAATGCATGCGATGCCATCGTGGAAGATGGAGCAATAAGAATTGCCTGCAAGTATGCGCGAGATTCCGATTCGATAGAAATACTCGTTCAGGACAACGGCGTCGGCATGAGCAACGACACGCTCAGGCATATCTTCGAGCCCTTTTTCACGACAAAAGAAGAGGGCGACGGAGTCGGCCTGGGGCTATCTGTCGCCATGTCGATCATCGAGCGGCACGGCGGCACGATATCGGCGAAGAGCGAACCGACCAGGGGTGCCACTTTTACCATCGTTCTGCCGAAGTCGCCCAGCAAGATCATCGACAAGCCCGAGACGGCCGGGCTGCGATCGGAGTAGATGCCCGCGCATAAAACAAAAAGGAACCACTCATGGCTAATGCTCGGGACCTCAAGAGTTCCGGGCGGAGTCGCCACGATTGGCTTTCCGATTGGTGCGAGGATGATTTCACAGCCGCGCTTCCTGGGCAGTCGTGGCGAGTGAGCCCGGCGGAATAAATCTGTCAAGAACGGGGAACACTGCATATGAAAAATGAAACTACTCGCATCCTCGTCGTTGATGACGAGCAGATCGTGCTCAAATCTCTCTCGGAATGGTTCCGCGACGACGGCTATTTTGTCGGGACGGCTTCCACGGGTAAAGAAGCTCTTTTGAAGCTGGCCGAGGAGAAATGGGACATTTTTATGCTCGACATAAAGATGCCGGGCATGAGCGGGCTCGAGTTGCAGAAGAAGATCAAGGTTATCAACCCCGAAGGCATCGTCATTATTATGACGGCCTATGCTTCCGTAGAGTCCGCGGTGCAGGCTCTTAAGCAGGGGGCATATGACTATCTGACCAAGCCGTTCGATCCGGAGCATGTGGGACACCTCATCAAGAACGCGGTCAAGCGCCGAAGCCTTGTGGCTGAAAACGTGAGACTCAAAAAAAGCATCGACGACTCCGTGCTGGTTCACGATATTGTCGGCGACAGTCCCGGTATGAGAAAGGTAATAGAGGCTATTGAGACGGTCTCGCAGACTGAGACCTCTGTCTTGATTCGGGGTGACAGCGGAACGGGCAAAGAGCTTGTCGCCAGGGCGATTCATGCCAACAGCCGCAGAAGATACATGCCCATGGTGATACTTAATTGCGGCGCTTTTCCCGAGAGTCTTCTCGAGAGCGAGCTTTTCGGGCATGAGAAAGGCGCTTTCACGGGGGCACAGTACAGGCGGAAAGGAAAAATTGAACTTGCCGATGGCGGGACCCTTTTCTTGGACGAAATCGGCGACATCAGCCGGAAAATGCAGGTGAGCCTGCTTCGAGTGCTCGAAGAGAAGAAGATCAGGAGAGTCGGCGGAGAAAAGGAAATCATGGTCGACTTCAGGCTCGTTGCCGCAACAAACAGGGACATGGAGGCGCGCGTCAAATCGGAAGATTTTCGAGCCGACCTGTATTACCGCCTCAATGTGTTTACGATAACTATTCCCCCACTTCGCGAGCGACCCGCGGACATTTCCCTGCTCGCGGAGCATTTCCTCGAAAAATACGCCCGCACGACCAGCAGACAGATAGACGGCATAGCGCCGGAGGCGATGGAGAAGCTGTTGGGCTATTCGTGGCCCGGAAATGTGCGCGAGTTGGAGAACGCGATCGAGCGAGCCGTGGTCGTTTGCAAGTCCGGTTCCATCAGGCCAAAGCATCTGCCGGTGGCCCCCGAAAAACAGGCCTACTTCACCACTGGAAAGACACTGGAAGAGATGGAGCGCGAGCATATCCGAGGCATGCTTGTCGAAACCGACTGGAACATTTCGCAAGCGGCCCGGCTTCTCGAGATAGACCGGGTCACCCTCTACAGGAAGATTAAGAAGTACAACCTGAAGAATTCATAGGCTTGGCCGAAATAATCATTTTCCCTCTTGGCGAAGTGGATATGGCCATTGTCGAGTTATTGGCCCTTTCGCTACCAGAGAATCTCGGTATTCCGTCCAGAGTCAGCGACGTCACAATTCCGCTCGAGGACGCATACGATGTCGCCAGAAGGCAGTATTACTCCACAAGACTGCTTGAAAGACTGCTCGAACATCGAGCTGGTGACGACGTCAAGCTGCTGGGACTCTCCGACGTCGACCTTTACATACCGGTGCTTTCATTCGTTTTCGGCGAGGCTCAGTTCGGCGGCGCCGCCGCCGTAATCTCGACGCATCGGCTTCGCCAGCGATTTTACGGCCTGAAGGATGACTCTGAATTGCTCTTTGCCAGGTGCGAGAAGGAAGCGATACACGAAATCGGGCATTGTTTTGGGCTGGTCCACTGCAAGGACTACCGATGTGTGATGTATCTTTCCTACGCCATCGAGGATATCGACCTTAAGGGCAATTCCTACTGCCCGAAATGTTGCGACCTTTTGCGCCGACGGCCATGAGGCCGCGATCGGAAAGGAAGGGTTGATATGAGAGTCTCTAAGGCAAATCGCGATTACTACACACTCTTGTCCATAGATTTGTCATCGGAAACTTTTCGTCTTCAGATCGCAAAATGCGTACACCGCTTGATAAGTGGACTCACATCTTGGGTATATCCCCCACCTGCTGGGGCAAATGCCCCTTGACAGCCCATGTGAAGCAGGCGCAATTTTTTCTTAAGTCTTTGCATTCTCAGTACATAGAAAGATTTGATCAAATTATAGCCACTCGGCTCAGATAGTAGGCTGGAGGTTGACGGCCTGCGAGTAGGCGGGCGGCCGCATCTCGTTGCCTCACAACAGGATATGCCAATGGCGAGCATAGCTCCCGAGCCTTCTGGAGAGAGTGTTGGCATGAATTTTGCACGCATCATATCGTGATATCGGCATTGCTTGACTGCCGGCCACCCCCCGGCAGAGTCGATTGAGCAAGGTTTTTCGAAGCGCATTATCAGGTTTCTCCCAGCTTGGTCCTTGACGTAAATGCAGGACGAACAGTATCGCTGGCTTTCGGAGCCTCAGCGCCCGCTGAGTAGATTCGGAATTTGCCCGGAAGCTTTTTGAAGGCGATACGTCGCAGGAGAGGACCTTGAGGAGACGAAAGACCTTTTCCAAAGAGACGCCCCGATTCAACTCCAGGTCATGGCTCGCCGCGGGCCTGCTCTCTCTATTAATTGCCTCATTCCCGTGTACTGAGGCATTGGGCGAGAGCGAAGGCTGGTTCGAGCACGTTCACTCCAACGTAAGCGAGCGGGTCGAGTCGCTCCCATTCGAGATCAGCGGGCGGTACCAGGTCGATTACCTTGGAAGGTTCAACGGAACCGATGAGGACGACCATCAGCTCTTTCAGTATCTCAAGATCAAGGTCGATGACATCGTGTCCGACAAAGTTTCACTGCGCTTCTCGGGCCGGCTGTCGGCCGAACTCGACGGTAATGACGATGGCGACGAGTTTTTCGCGGATATCTACGACTCGTTCGACCACAGCGCCAACGGCAGGGTCTATTACCTGTATCTCGACGTAAAAGATCCCGTATTCAAGGATTCCAAGCTCAGGCTGGGGCGCATGTATTCGTATGAGCCGCAAAGCCTGCTGTTTAGCGGCGCCAAGTACGAGCAGACCATAAATAAGCTGCGCTTCTACTTACAGGGTGGCTGGCGCGGAAGCAACTACACCAGCCCCGGCGAGGACGACAACATCGGCGGTGTGGGTGTCGATTATCAGTTGCTGCCGTACACGCACGTGGGTTACGACTACCTTCGGGTCGAAGACGACGACCTCGACGACGACTATCACAGCTTCGACGCAATTCAGCGTTTTGGAAGCCTGAAAACATACGCGCGCGCTTCCATTTTGAACGGCGACGCCGACGATGTCAATCTCTACGCCTCTTATTATCACGTTCCGCTCGATCTGAGCCTGACCGCCCGCTATTATGCGCTGGTCACCGAGCGCGACAAGCACACCAACGAATTCTCGGCCCTGGTTGATGTCGACACGTTCGACATCGACGACCCGACCACGCTCGGCGTGTACTCGCCGTTCCACTTGGTGAACCTGATGGCGTACAAAGGTTACGGGGACGAGTTCGGCGTCTCGGCCGGTTTCGAGACAAGATGGATGGATGATGCCGACGAGCGCAACGATCTCAATCGTGAGTACGACCGATATTTCCTGACCGTCTCGGCGTGGGACTTCTTGCTGCACGGGCTGACGGCATCGGCCACTGTCGAATTCTGGGATGCCGATGCATCGGAGGACAGCCTCGCGATAGGAATCGATGCGGAAAAAGACATCACCGACCGACTCAACGCGGCGGTCGGTTTTTATTTCTCTCAGTACAGGCTCCGCACTTCGTTCGGCGGAACCAGCTTCAGCGAGGACATCGAAACTCCCGAGCTGTACGGCAGCGTGGAATACAAGCTCAAGGAAAACGTCGAGTTGGCGGCCAGGTATCAGATCGAGGACGAGACCGATCTCGGAACCACGCACGAGATTTACCTGAGCTGCTCGATCGAATTCTAAACTACAGAGGCTGAGCATGAATAAATACTTTGGTAGATCATTCGCGGCGATTGCGGTGTTGGCAATATTGATCGTCCCGGCCGGTTGCAAGAAGGACCGATATTCGCTGAACTACAGCCACAAGCTGCACGTGGTCGATAACGAGATGGAATGCTCGGCGTGTCACGGGCCTGCCGCAGACGGAAAAATGAGCCGCCCCGACCACGACGTCTGCTCCGGATGCCACGAGATCGACGTGGACAAACCCTCGGCCGATTGCCTCATGTGCCATAGGGTCAGAAGCCCGGAACAGATCGAGGTCAGGCACAAGGAGTCGCTCCAGGGAGAAGAGATCATCTTCTCGCATGAAACGCACGATTACCTGGGCGCCTCATGCGCAGACTGTCACGCGCGGGCGCCGGCAAGCACGTCCTCGAAAGAAAACGTGCTGCCGCTTAAGGAGGCCTGCCTGATCTGTCACGACGACGAAATCGCCCCGCAGGAGGATTGCGGCGTCTGCCACGTAGAGTCGAGCCCTGTCAACGCCACTCACAGGCTCGACTGGGAAGTCAATCACGGTATTGAATCCATGATGGCGAATTCCAACTGTCTCGCCTGCCACAGCGAAGACACCTGCATCGAATGCCATCAGGACAAGAAGCCTCTGGATCACAACAACGCATGGCGCAGGATCACGCACGGCGGCGAGGCGGCGTGGAACCGCAGCCGCTGCATGGTCTGTCACGAGACAGACTCCTGCGAGCGCTGCCACGACAGCACTCGCCCGCGTTCGCACCGTGCCGCGGGCTGGACAAGCGGCTCGTCGCTGCACTGCTCGCAGTGTCATTTCCCGACCGGCGCAGTCGGCTGTAGCGTGTGCCACAAAGAGACCGAACACACGACGGCGGACGACTCCCCGCACCCGCCGTTTACGGGTTTCGCCTGCGCGGCCTGTCATCCGGGGCCGATAGGTATTTTCCCGCCGCACCAGGATCCGGGAATAGACTGTGCCGTTTGTCATGAGAGATAAACAGACAGTGAAAATATGAAAAGGAGCTGGTGCAATATGTTTGGCGAAAGGGAAGTTCTTAAGGTCATGCTCGTTTTTCTGGTCGCCTGCCTGATGATGGTGGCGCCGGCTTGTTCCGGCGGCGGAGGCGGCGGCGGGACAGGCGGCGGTGGAACACCGGGACCTCCTTCTGAAACCGATCTTTGGGAAACTTCCGGTCACGCCGACTCCAGCGCCGAGGCTTTCAACCATTGGGATGAAGAGGTTCCGCCCGAAGTGTCGACAAGTTGCGCGAAGTGTCACAACACTTCAGGATTTCAGGATTTTCTTGGCGCTGACGGAACCGCCGAAAGGGTTGTGGACACTGCTGTGCCGATTGACCCGGACGCAGACAATGTGCTCGGCTGCGGGACATGTCATAACGGCAAAACCTTCACATGGGACACCGTGGTTTTCCCGTCTGGAGCGACGGTTACCGGCCTTGGCCGCTACGCCCTGTGCATGGAGTGCCATCAGGGGCGCGAATCCACACTAAGCGTGGAAACGGAGATAACCGACTCCGGAGTCCCCGATGACGACACGGTCAGCGCAGATATTGGCTTTAAGAACATTCATTACTATGCCGCCGCGGCCACACAGTACGGCGGCGTTGCCATGGGTGGATACCAGTACATCGGCAAGAGCTACGATGTGAAATTCGCCCACGTGGAAGGTATTGACAACTGCACCGCCTGCCACGACCCTCACAGCGGCGACATCCAGCTTGAAGTCTGCGCCGCATGTCACACCGATGTGGCAACCAGCGCGGATCTTGTCAACATCCGCATGCTGGGCTCTTTAAAAGACTACGACGGCGACGGCAGCACTGCTGAGGGTATTCCCGGTGAAATAGGCACTTTCAGGAATGCGCTCTATACGCTTATTCAGAACTATGCGACCGACGTGGCCGGAACCGCCATTGTCTATGACAGCAGCACGTATCCTTACTTTTTCATTGACACGAACGGCAATGGCGTGGCCGACCCGGACGAGGCCGGCTACGGCAACAAATACAACGCCTGGACAGGCCGCCTGCTGAAGGCCGCCTTCAACTATCAGTTCTCTCTGAAAGATCCCGGCGTGTATGCGCACAACGGAAAATATGTTCTTCAGCTCGTGTATGATTCGGTCGAAGACCTGAACTCCTCGCTCCCACCCGGCAGTCAAGTCGACATGACGGGCACAAACAGGATCGATTCCGGTCACTTCGCGGGTTCGGAGGAAGCCTTCCGCCATTGGGACGGTGACGGCGAAGTCTCCGCGAGCTGCAGCAAATGCCATTCCGCCACCGGCCTCCCATACTATCTGGCAAACGGAACGACCCGGGCCGAGCCTCTTGCCAACGGAATGCTCTGCTCCACCTGTCATGACGACCTTCTCGATTTCTCTACACAGAGGACGGTTGCCTATGTTACGTTCCCCAGCGGCGCGGTCATAGACAGCGGCAGCAACACGAATAACCTGTGCATGACCTGCCACCAGGGCCGCGAGAGCAAGATCAGCGTCGACCAGGAAATTGCCGATGCTGCGCCCGCGGACGATGACACCGTTGACGCCGATCTTGGGTTCAAGAATATCCACTATTACGCCTCCGGCGCAACCCGCTACGGCACTGAGGTCCAGGGCGGCTACGAATACGACGGCCAGTCATACGACGGCTACTTCCCGCATGTGGATGACTTCAGTGAGTGCAGCGATTGTCATTCCGTGCACAGGCTCGAAGAAAACGCAAGCGCGTGCGGCGAGTGCCATGCCGGCGTGACGACCATTGCCGACATGGTTGACATCCGCATGGCCGGTTCTACGGAGGATCACGACGGCGACGGCAATGACGCAGAGGGTATCAGCTACGAAATCGCGGGGCTCCGCACGGCCCTATACGCCGCCATCCAGGCTTATGCGTCGGCGCACCCGGTTGCCGACAGCATCGTGTACGATTCCGGCAGCTACCCCTACTTCTTCATCGACACCAATGGCGACGGCATAACCGATCCCGGTGAGGTCAGCTACGGGAACAGGTATACCACATGGACCGCGCGCCTGCTCAAGGCGGCGTACAACTATCAATACACACTAAAGGACCCGGGCGGTTCGGCCCACAACGCGAAGTACGTCATCGAGCTGCTCTATGACAGCATGTCCGACCTAGGAGCCGATGTCTCCGCTTATACGCGGAATGACTATGGACATTTCGACACGACGTCGGAAGCCTTCAGGCACTGGGACGACGACGGAGAGGTGAGCGGCTCGTGCTCGCGATGTCATTCTCCGCCTCATGGGATTGATTACTACCTGCAGAACCGCGAGGATTCACCCGATCCGATGCCCATAACTTATGGCTTTCCTTGCGAGACATGCCATCTCGGCGATAACTTCTCCGCGTCGGCCCCGCGCAAGTATGTTCCCGCGGTGCAGTTCCCGAGCGGATCCGTCATATTCAATAACCCGTCCGATCCGGATGACTCTTTCCTGTGCGTGACCTGCCATCAGGGCCGCGAATCAAAGGCGACCATCGATGAGGCCATAGCCGAGGGAAGCCTGTCGTTCAAGAACGTTCATTATCTCGCAGCCGGCGCCACCCTGTATGGTTCTCAAGCGGTCGTCGGCTACCAATATGACGGCAAGACATACGCGGGAAAGTTCGATCATTACACCCCGACGGCATCACGATGCTTCTACTGCCACGAGGTCACGGCCGATAAGCACAGCTTTGTTCCTCAGTTGAAGATCTCATGCACAGGCTGCCACAGCGAGACGTCCGGCGGGGACATCGAAACCATCCGCCTGGACCGTCCTGTCGACTATGACGGCGACAGCAACAATACGGAAAAGCTCAAGGATGAAATCTCAGCGCTGAGCGCCGCCCTCTACGCCCAGATACAAACGCATGCCGCATCGGTAATTGCGACGCCGATTGTTTATGACCCCGACGCGTATCCCTACTTCTTCATCGACACCAATGGCGACGGGATAACCGATCCCGGCGAGGTCAGCTACGGCAACAGGTACAACGCCTGGGATGCCGCACTCATGAAGGCGGCCCACAACTTCCAGCATTCCCTGAAAGAGCCGGGCGCGTGGGCCCATAACACAGACTACATCGCCCAACTCCTAATCGATTCGATAGAGGACCTTGGCGGGAACGTAAGCGGCTTCAATCGTCCGTAGATTCGGTCGATTAAAATTGAAGGCCGGGCACCCGGATACGATGCCCGGCCTTTTTTACATCCTGCCGAGAGGCAAGCAACTCGGGACCACCGGGATCCGTTTCGTCAGTTCTAGAGCTGATGTGACCCAACCAAACAATTGGCCCATGTCGAAAGTTTGATGTTCCCAATCCCCCGAAAGTGCACCTTTCGCCCATCCGATCCTTCAAACATCGCTCTCAGCTAGTCCATAATTCGTTTTCGATTCTTCACTGATTTTCGCTTCCTCACGACCAAATTCTATCCCCCCAAAAGTCAAGAATACTACCTCTTGCGGGAGAAACCTTCACTGCCCCTTCATTAGCCCCCCAGCCGTGAAAATCCCGTTGCTTTCTGATATACTGGTCTTTCCGAAACACCCAGAAGTACCTACACTGGATCAGCACTCTCCCAGATGATTCAAAGGTAGGTCACCATGGACATCGAGCGGCTTGCCGGAACCACCCTCGGCAGCTACGAAATCGAAGGGCTGCTCGGCAGGGGCGGGATGGCCATAGTCTATAAGGCCCGCCAGGTGTCGCTCGACCGGCCCGTCGCTCTGAAAATCCTCTCTCCCACCCTCGGCTCCGATTCTTCATTTGTCAAGCGCTTCCAGCGGGAAGCCCGCGCGGTGGCCAGGCTCAAGCATCCGAATATTGTTCATATACACGACATCGCGGAAAAAGAGGGCCTGCATTTTTTCAGCATGGAATACGTAGAGGGCCGCACGCTCGATGATATTTTGGAGGAAGAAGGAAGCTTGGAAGTCGATAAGGCCGTAGGCATTATTTCGCAAGTGGCGCACGCGCTCGAGCACGCCCACACAAATGGGATCATCCACCGCGACATCAAGCCCTCGAACATAATCCTGGAAAACAACGGCAATGTCAAAGTGATGGACTTCGGCTTGGCAAGGATGGGAAGAGAACGATCTAGGCTGACCAAATCCGGCATGCTCGTGGGCACCGTGGATTATATGTCACCCGAACAGGCGAGTGGTGAGCCTGTAGACCACCAGAGCGATATCTGGTCACTGGGCGTAGTTCTCTACGAAATGCTCACGGGTCAAACACCATTCAGCGCCGAAAGCGATGCGGCCCTGATTTATAAGATCATTTACGAAGAACCTCCTGAACCGAGGAACCTTAACCCGGATGTGCCGCCAGGATTGAGTATTATTCTTGCTCGTGCAATGGCGAAGAATATGGGAGATAGATACGCCGGCTTTTCCGAATTTCTCACAGATGTCCGCGCCTTCAAG
>CBDUSG010000048.1:0-10768 GCA_965369575.1 uncultured bacterium
AAGTGATGGAGCGGCTCTGTGCGGATACCCCGGAGCAGCATGCCGCCGATCTTGCACACCATTTCTATCAGGCGGGAGGCGATCCTGCAAAAGTGATTAAATATGCCGTCCTTGCCGCCGAACGCGCCACCGCCCAGACCGCTTTCGAGCATGCTGTTGAACAGTATCAGCGAGCGCTCCAGGCGCTTGAGCTGCAGCAACCGGTTGACGAGTTACGGCGCTGCGACCTGCTACTAAGACTGGGACATGCACAAGGGGACGCAGGTGATCCTCCGCACGCCGAAGAGACCTTCTTCCGCGTGGTCGAGATCGGCAGGAAGCTACCAGCACCGGAGCGGTTCGCTGGGGCCGTCCTAGGTTTGTGGAGTTTCCGGTGGGCGGTCGGTGCCACTGACATCGCACTCCTTGACCTGCTCGAAGAAGGTCTCGCGCTGGTTCCCGAGGAGGACAGCGCTATTCGGGCTGCCCTCTTGGGACGACTGTCTTTCCACCTCGCGCAAGAGGGAAAGCAAGATCGCCGCATTGCTCTCAGCGAACAGGCCGTGGCCATGGCCCGGCGCATCGGAGATCCAAAAGCCCTATGTAAAGCCCTCTCGAGCAGCAACATGATTTGGGAACACTCTCTGGCGCAAAAAATCGCCGATGCCACCGAACTTGCAAAACTGGAAGAGGAGCTTGGACACCCGGAAGGGACGTATGGGGGGCTGGTTTTCCTGTGTCACTACCGCATGGAGCAAGGCAACGTCACTGCAGTTAAAACAAATCTGGGCAATCTAAAAAAGTTGGCAACGGAGTTGTCACATCCTGCGGCAATATGGAAGGTACCTCTCATCGAAGCCATGCTCGCTCTGATGAGGGGACAGTTCGAGGAGGCCGAAGGGCTCGCGCTGGAGGCCTTCGCACTCGGGCAGAAAGTAAGTGAGGAGACTGCGGCCCAGTACTTGGGCGCGTTCATGTATATTTTGCGATGGCTGCAGGGCCGGCTTGCGGAGATGGAGGATGCATGGAAAGGCGTAGTCCAACAGTACCCGGACGCGACCCTTTACCGTGGCGCCTACGCTCTAATGCTGAAGGTCTTGGGACATGAAGAGGAAGCCAGGGAAGAAATGGAACGCTTGGCCACTCACAATTTTGCTGACCTGCCGAAGTATTTTCTTATGCTTACCGAGCTTATGTTCCTGAGCGAAGTTGCCGTTGCATTAGGCGATAGGCACCGTGCGGCCTTGCTTTACGATCTGCTGCATCCGTATGCCGATCGCGTGTTGGTAGTCGCCCATCACGTTGCTGCCCTCGGCGCAGTGACCCAGTGGCTCGGTATGCTCGCCGGTACGCTGGAGAGGTGGGACGATGCGGTAGAACATTTCGAGAACTCGATAGAAACAAACGCCCGTATCGGAGCGCGGCCGTTTCTCGCTCGCTCACAGCACGAATACGCCCGCATGCTCATCGAGCGCGACGAGTCCGGCGACAAAGAGAAAGCGGACACACTTCTGACCGAAGCCACCGCCACATACCGCGAACTCGGCATGCCGACTTTCCTCGAGAATGCCGAAGAGTTGTTCGGGAAAATCTGAATCCTGCCGTTCTCCCGGGCTTATTTACCCCAAACCATTTCGGTTTCATCGCTGGAGTTGCCTAAACCATGATTCTAATGATATTATGAGCGCCGTATTTCTTGGGGGGACTTATCGGTCCCCCTGCTTGTTCGATTGTTTACGAAATGGAGATGATTATATGAATCCAATCACCGAAATGCTCGGGGTCGAGTACCCGATAATCCAGGGCGCGATGGCGGGAATATCGAATCCGGAAATGGTCGCGGCCGTCTCGGAGGCCGGCGGCTACGGCCTGCTCGCGAGCGGCTCGCTTTCGGGCGCGGACGAGCTGTGTGCGCAGATGGAGGCGGTGCGCAAGCTGACCGAAAAACCTTTCGGCGTGAACCTGATGGCGATGAACCCTAACTCGCCGCAGTATGTCGACGCGATGGCCGATTTCGGCATCCGCGCAGTCACGACGTCGGCCGGCTCGCCCGGGAAGCTCGTGCCGCTCCTTCACGAAAAGGGGATAAAGGTGATCCACGTCGTTCCCACGGCCGCGCTCGCCGTCAAAGTCGAGGCCGCGGGCGTGGACGCAGTCGTGGCCGAGGGGACCGAATCGGGAGGGATGCAGGGCCTTAACGGAGTCGCAACGATGGTGCTCGTACCGGCGGTCGTGGACTCGGTCAAAATTCCGGTTATCGCGGCCGGCGGGATAGTCGACTCGCGCGGTTACCGGGCCTCGTTCGCGCTCGGGGCCGTCGGCGTGCAGGTGGGCACCGCATTCATGGTTTCGAAAGAATGCATCGTTAAGGACGATGTGAAAAACCTGATGATAGAAGCGGCGGAGACCGACACCGCCCTTTTACGCAGCGGCAGGGTTTGTTCTCGGGCGCTGCTGACGCCGGATATCAGAAAGAAACTGGAGGGTGAATCCGAGGCGGCATCCCCGCTCCACCAAGGCTGGCAGCGCGATATCGTCGAGGATCATGGGGGCTCCAGCACTCTCGCCGGTCAATGCGTCGGTCTGCTGAGGGAAATCCGCACCGTCAAGGAAATCATAGACGAAATGGTTTCGTAGCGACGGTTTTTCGATAATCAATGACTGCGAATCTTTGATTCAAGAAGGAGTATCCGCAATGCCAGACTTTTTTGACGTGCTTCATTCCCGGCGCTCGATCAGGCAGTACAAGGACGAGCCTGTGCCGAAGGAGACGATCGACGAGCTGCTCAAAGACGCCACGTGGGCCGCGACCGGCAGCAACATGCAGCCGTGGGAGTTCGTCGTCATCACCGACAAGGCGTTCCTGAAGGAGATATCCGACAGCTGCAAGAGAAAGATACTCGCGATGATCGAGGCCGACCCCGACAGCCCGTGGAAGACTTATGAGGCCACGGCGCGCAATACCGACCAGAACATGTTCTACAACGCGCCCTGCGCCGTCTACATCGTTGCGGCGCGCTCGGCCTCGCTGGCGCTTTTCGACTGCTCGATGGCGGCCGCCAACCTGATGCTCTCGGCGCGCGCGCGGGGGCTGGGCTCGTGCTGGATAGGGCTGGCCGCAAGCCCGGAGAAGGAAGTACGGGCCAGAATGGATATTCCGGGAGACTACCGCGTCGTCGCGCCCATCATCGTCGGCGTGCCGGATCAGGACCCGAAGCCGCCGCCGCGCAATGCGCCGGTCGTCCGCAAATTTATCGAATAGGGCTGCGGCCCGAGGTTCAGAGATATCGCGTTAACTTCTCCGTAATCAATGGGAGCGGAAAACATGCCGATGCAGCGATGCCGCGCGCGCGAGTTCGGACTCGCCATAGGCGATCTGCCGACGGGAGCGCACAACGCTATCACAGATGTCCCCGGAGTTCGGGTCGGGCATTGCACCGTCATAAAGGGCGAGGGCAAATCCGCGATCGGCAAGGGACCGCTTCGCACCGGCATAACCGCGATAGTTCCCGCGCCGCCCGCCGATCTCATCTCGCGAAAGATGCAGGCGGCGGCGCACGTCATCAACGGCTTCGGCAAGAGCGTCGGCCTGATGCAGGTCGACGAGATGGCGACGATCGAGACGCCGATACTCATAACCAGCACGCTCAACGTGGGCAAGGTCGTCGACGGGCTGCTCGATTACTTGATCGTCAACGAGGGTCTCGAATGGCCGTCGATCAACCCGATCGTGATGGAATGCAACGACTTTTTCCTGAGCGACGCGCTCGGGCGGCCGCTGGGCAAGGCCGAAGTCGCCGAGGCTATCGAGGCCGCGGCCGACGGCCCGGTGCGAGAGGGCGGTGTCGGAGCGGGCACGGGAACGTCCGCATACGGCTACAAGGGCGGCGTCGGCACTTCGTCGCGCGCGATTTCCTGCGAAGGTCAACGGTTCACTCTTGGAGCGCTGGTTGTAACGAATATGGGGACGCGCGCCGATCTGACGATTCGCGGCGTCCGCGTCGGCAAGAAGCTGAAGGCCGAAAAATCGGGGGTGCGCGATCCGGGCGGGTCGATCATCATGATCATTGCGACCGATGCGCCGCTCTCGGAGACACAATTGCGCAGGGTAGCCGTGCGGGCAACTCACGGGCTCGCGCGTACGGGCACTTACTCGGCAGACAACAGCGGCGACATCGCGCTCGCGTTTTCAACCTCGAGGAGATTGCCCATGGCGCCGGATAAGGCGGTGTTCGAGCTTCCGGAGCTGGCCGGCGTCCACATCAATCCGTTCTTCGAAGCCGCCGCCGCCGTGATCGAGGAATCGATCCTCAATGCGATGTTCATGGCCGAGACGACCATCGGCCGAGACGGCAATCGCCTCCGCGCGCTGCCGTTGGACAAGGTGAAGGATTTATTGAAGTGATGCCCTGGCGGCCTCGGTTCGGGGCGGGATGTTATTCCACGCCGCAAGCGCAGTTACTCGTCGACGGATTTCGCACGATACTCTCTTGCTAAGGCGAGCACGAAGTACCTCACAATCTTTATCCGAAAAGGCGTGCCACCCCAATGTCACCGGCGACTCGCCGCTTTGTTTATCCCCGTGCGCCCTGCGTCCCCCGTGGTTTGCAACTTCGCTTGCTTGCGTTTTTCTCGCGAGTGGTGGATTCCCGCCTTCGCGGGAATGACAGTAAGAACGCAGGAAAGACATCCGCTGATCCTCGGACTCGACCCCGAATCAGCGCGGATTGATTCCCCCTTTGTAAAAGGGGGAAGCGGGGATTTTGCGCGGTCGGCTTTGAAGGGGAACTGTCGCCTGGTTTCCAGTTAAGTGAACTTATTGGGGTCAGACCCCAATAAGTTCACTTAAGCCTTTTTAGAGACGGGGGGCTGTCCATAATTTATCCTCCGCGTTCTTCTTCTTTCCTCTTTTCCGGCCTTTTTCGTGTAATTCGTGTATCCCCGATCGAGCCGGGGACATGATTCGTGGTCGTATTGTTTTGTTGCTATTCTTTTCTTTGCGCTCTTTGCGTCCCCCGATCGGAGTCGAGGGCAGGCTTTGCGGTAAAAAACAATCTGTGTTCATCCGCGCTTATTTGTGGTTATCGCGTGTGAGGGCACGGCGTGCCGTGCCCGTGATTTATCTTATTGTTACCGCGTGTAGTAGAAGTACTCGCACGTAAGCTCTTTGGTCTCGCCGGGATCCAGCGCGAGTTCCCATCGGATCGTGCTGTGGCCCGTGAGCGCGCGGCTGCCGCGGAAGCTCTGCCAGTCCTCGTTAGCAAAATCGCCGACCGATATCTTTCCGCCATCCGACGCCTTGACCGCGTTGCCGCCGAACTGGCACGTGATCACCATATCGGCCGAATCCTTCTTGTAATTGGTCACCCGCAGCGTTCCGCGCTTCGAGATGCGCACGTAATCGTTCCCGTCGAAATGGATCGCCTTGAGTTCGCGCCCGAGTTCCTCCTCCTCGTATGTCCCGCGGATGTCGACCGCCACTGTCAGCGGCAGCAGGTTCTCGGCGCCGATCGAGGTATACGCAAGCAGCTCCTGCGCGACGGGCAGGTAGCCGTCCATTATCAGCGCCGCGCCGGTCGTCCAGGGAGCGTCCGTATCGTTCGTCGATTTGATCTGGTGCCACACCTCGTTCTTCAACAATCTGACCGGCGACGAGTGCCTGCCTCTGCCCGGCACGGCCTCGACGCCCGAGCGCGCAAGATGGAGGTCCCATGTATAGATATGCCGAAAAGGAATCGTCGCCGACATCAGCGGTATCGCCGCCCGCTCGCCGCGCCGCAGCGTCAGCCGCGGAATTTCATAGAGGAACAGGTCCTGCGATTCCCCGGCGGCGAGTTCCGACGGCAGGGCCGGGACGCCGACCCCCGGCGCCGCCGCTTCCGGCAGGGCTCTAATGTCGGCAACGCGCTGCGACATCAGCACATTCGACATCGTCTGACTCATCAACTGCGGGGCGGCTTCCAAAAGCGTGTTCCGGAGTGTCGCCTCGAGGCTCATCGGCGAGACGACGTCTTTGAATCGAAAGTTGGGCACGCCGACGACCAGGTTTGTCGGGACCGATTCCAGGTCCTCCGCCTCATTTATGATCTCTGCCTGCATCGTCATATCGGCCTTGCCGTCGTCTCCGAGTGCGATACGATAGGTCGGAATCCAGCGAATCCCCGGAGCGAAATAAAAGAACGTCGCCTCGACATCGCGCCCTGCCATCGCCGGCCCGAAATCCAGCAGCAGGCTCTTTTCGGTCTCATGCCGTGTACGACCGGGAATGATCCTCTGCTTTGCCGTCGCGCTCACCAGTTCTCCCTCACTGGGGATTATCCAGAAGGAGCCGAGCACCATCGCGTCGGGGACCTCGTTTATGGAGGCTCTGCCCGCCGCGTCGGCCCGGCCGCTTGCCCGCTTTATGAACATGCAATATCCGTCCTTGAAAATGACGATACGCTCAGTGTCGACATCGAGGGCCGGCGAAGAATCCGCCGCCGCGACCGCCGCCGTCACGAGCACGGACAGCATTGCGATGACACATGCCGCGAACCGAACCATCTCACACCTCCTATGCGATTGAAGCGCCTGCACCAAGCATCGGGCCGGAATGAAGTCCTGCTGAGATCCTTGCGCCATTCTATCACATTCGAATCGGAAGGAAAAACGATACTCCATCGGGCCGGGTACCGGGAACTACCCGGGCATTATTTTTCCACTGACGCGGCAAGAATCTCTTGGCGTCTCCCTTTCGACCGAGGATGACGATTCCTCCTGCATGCCTCTAAGATCAAGCCAACTAATATCTTACAGACACGGAGCGCCTGATGGCACACATCTTGCCTCATCTCGGATACCGGACAACAAAGGAGGCGGGATCATGAAGCAGTACATGGTTTTCATTCACGAACCCGAGAGCGCCATGGTTTGGAAGGTCGAAGTTGTTCGGGCGCGCAGCCGAAGGGCCGCGCTGAGGAAGATGCAGAAACTGGGCTTCAGGAAAAGGAGGTTCTAGACCGTTCGATCCCATGCACCTGTTGCGGGCGCAAGCCGAGAACTCGCGCCTCGAGGCTTGCGCCCGCGACCCTTTTCCAGATCGACACGCGCCGTCCTCGCGAGGCGTCACGGCCGGTTGAACGTCCTCTCTCTACTCGCCCTCTCTATTCATAATTATGGCTGCGGTGTTCGCGCCGCCTGCCAGCGTCCCGCCGAATCCCGGTCCAGGAAAAGTCCATGCGCTCGCCAGATAGAGTCCCGGCACCGGAGTATCCGGTCTCGGTCTGAAGATGGAGTGCCCCGTCGGCGTCGAGGCATAGCCGAAAACCGCACCGAACGGGTTGCCGGTATAGCGCTCCATCGTGTGCGGCGTTCCTACCTCGATCACCTCGATGCGCTTGCGGATGTCGGGAATGATCTCTGAAAAGCGGTCGATGAGCATTTCGGTCACGTCGGCCTTTTTCTTCTTATACTCGTCCTTGTCCAGACCGCACCACAGCTTTCCGTTGCCTAAAATCGCGATATCGACTATCGACCTGCCGGGCGGCGTGTCGCCGGGGTTGACGGTCGTGTTGTTGGCCATGACGCATGCCGCATGCGAATAGTCGCCTTCGAGCATGCGGTCGAAGCCTTCCTCGAAATCGTAGGATGGATTGAAAAAAAACTCTGCGTCCGTAAATCCGATCTCATCCGGCGTCCCCTTTAGGCCGATATAAGCCTGGATTATGGAAATCGACAGCTCGGAATTCTGCACCTGCTCGACATAGGCGGGATCGACGGCGGAAGCGTCTATCAATTTCCCGAAAGTGACTGGCGCGGGCGCATTGCTGACGATGACGGGCGCCCTGAACGTCTCGCCTTTTTTGGTTTCCACTCCGACACAGCGGCCGTCTTCGACCAGGATGCGCTCGACCTCAGTCTTCGTCAGCACCTGGCCGCCGCGTTCTTCGACGCAAGCGGCGAGCGCCGTGCTCAGGGCGTAGCCGCCACCCTGTATGTAATATGCGCCGTCATCGAAAAAGCTGAGCCACATCCGCATGTAGAGGAAGGCCGATGCCCGCTTCGGGGGAAGCCCTATATACGGCCAGAGCTGGCAAAACACGGCGGCCGCCTTTTCATTGGAAACATGATCCGATACAAATTGGTCCAGGGATGCGACCATATATTTCGAAAGCGTCGGGTATCTGTCCGCAAAATCCGCCGCCGCCGGCCCACCGGGAACGGCCGCTTTCTGAAGCTCGGCTACTTCCTCGGCGAACCTGTTCACGGTGTCAAAGAGTGAGTTGACGCCGCTTTCATCATCCGGAAACTGTTCGATGAGTTTTTTGCGGAATAACTCCTTGTCCGCCCGGACCGTAATCTCGAAATCCGGAAAGCTTGCGCGAAACATCTCGTCGAGACGCCTGACCTCGAATCGGCCCCATGCGCCTATCTCCTCGAGGATTCGCCGCGAAGAGCCGCCCTCACCCAGAGAGCCGGTGACGTGGAGCGCGACGTCGAAATTGTATTTGACGTCCTTTCCCGCTTTCCTCGTAAAATTGTGCGCATAGCCGCCGACTTTTTTGTGCTTTTCGAGAATCAGCACTTTCTTTCCGTTCTTCGCCAGCATACCGGCGCAGCTCAACCCGCCAAGCCCGGCGCCGATCACTATTACATCCCATTCCACATCAGTCTTGCTCATTTCCTCCTCCTCCGTGTGGGTTCAGCAGGATGCGCGAACATCTGGTACCGGACAAGAAGATATCATGTGACGACAGATATGGCAAGCGCTAGTGTCGTGTCAACCGTATATTGTTGTTTTTCAGCGAGCCGAGAAGCGGTTAGCGTCTGATCGAGCATGAGGCGCATGAGCGCAGGACTAGCCCAAGACTAGCCACAACCATTTCGAGCGAATGCAACACAGCAGATGACCGCTTATCGACTCGCCCGAAGGGAGTCCCTCAAATCGCCCAATGCTGCGTTGCAGCCACTTGAAATATGCTCAATATTCCTGCGTGGCCGCGCCTTGCCTTGGACAACTTGCGGGGCTCTGAGACCGACAATATACGGTTGACACGACACTAGAGCTCCGCTGCGCCGCCTTCGGCTTCAATCCGATCGAAGTCAGAGCCCGCCGCGGGTCTGGCCATGTGGATGCACAAAGCGCTGACCAGCGTCAACACAATCAGCAAAGTGAATGCGCCCTGATACGAGCCGGAATTATCATACATCTTCGCAATGACGACAGGACCAATGCCCGCGCCCATGATCGAGAAAAAAGTCATCAGGCCGAATATCGAGCCGAAGCTGGAAAGCCCATGGCAGTCGGCCGCAACCATCGGCGTCAGCGCCAGCGGGCCTCCCTGCGGGAATCCGAATGCGAACGCATACAGCATTGCGAGCCAAGGCTGCCGGGATATCAGTAGTATCCACAGCCCGACAGCGGTCATCATGGCGCTGAGCACGAACGTCCGTCTGGCGCCCCAGCGGTCGGCGGACAGGCCGAGTCCCACTTTTCCCAGTGTCATGAAACCCATGGAGATTCCAGTGGCCATGGCTGCGAACATCGGGGAATGACCGATGTCTGTGAGATGCGGAATGCCGTGCGCTATTATGCCGTTGGCCATGAAATTGGTCAAAAACATGTTCGCCGCTATGAACCAGAAGGCTCGCGTGCGCAAGGCCTCGGTCAGGCTGTGCCCCGAAAGTTCCTGCGGCGTCTCTTCCACCTTCTCGTCGCCGTCTGGAAGAAGGTTCATTTCCGAGGGACGCGTCCGTATCATCAGAACGACCAGCGGAATCGTTATCAGCATCATTCCGATACCCAGGATCACGTATGTCGTGCGCCATCCATATGTCTCCACGAGGTAAGTGTCGACGGGATTCATCACCATGCCGCCGAAGCTGGTTCCCATGAATGCCAACCCCATGGCGAGGCCCCGCTGGCGGTCAAACCAATTGGCGATGACGAGCGAGGCGGGAAGCATGCTGGCGGCGGCCAAACCCAGGCCGACCGCAATGAACAGGATATAGAAATGGACCACGCTCGTCGCGCCTCCGGCAAGGGCCATGCCCGATCCGCAGAGAATGCATCCCAGCACCATCGTTTTTCGGGCGCCGAAACGGTCCATCATCCTGCCCGCAAACGGAGAGCCGATAGCCATTCCGAGCGCGCCCACGCCCAGCACGATGCTGAATTTCGTTCGGCTCCAGCCCATGCTCTCGGATACCGGCTTGACGAAGACGCCGAACGTGTTGATGATCGCTCCGTTTATCGCAAAAAGAATTACGAAGCTGGCCGCCACGATGAACCAGCCGTAGAAGAGTTTCTTCTTATTTTCCATTTCATCTCCCGCGAAAAAACCCTGGATACCGTTTCGGTCTCGTTCCTAAGCCGCTAGGCGAACTGTGATATCATACAGGGCCAAACTCAAATGGTCAATAGCTTTCGGTCATCCGGAAAACCTTTGATTATCATCCGTGTTTCTGCTATCTTGTTTCCGCAAGTCCGCCTTTTGCGTGATCTCCGACGGTGGGGCGGACTTTTCGCGGTTGCTACAACAACGACGGCGTGATGCGACGCCCCGGAGAAAAACTCCCGTCGATGAGAGAGTTCAAGCTCAGGAAAGGACAGGACGAGATAATAATCCGCGCCGACCGCGGGCGCGAGCCCGAGCTGCTTGCCGCGCCATTCATAAAGGCGCACGAGGACTCGGACCGACTGATTCGGCGAGCCCTTGCCGATCCCACCGACTCTCCTCCACTGGGGGAGCTCGTCTCGCGCGGTGACAGGGTCGCGGTCCTCGCCTCCGATTGCACGCGCGAGACCCGG
>CBDUSG010000049.1:0-10747 GCA_965369575.1 uncultured bacterium
GAGACATGGATCGCGGCCCGGAAACCATTAACGCCAAAGCCTTTGCGCGGCCGGGACATGCCGCCGGCGTTTATCACGATGCTTCCGATTGCGCCGTCGAGCCTCTCCGCGAGGCCCATGAACGCTCGAAACCAATTCGGAATTGACTTCCGGCCCCCGGAGTTGCTATACTTTCCGCGTGCCGGAGCTTTTCCCCGTTCCTCCCGCCAAACAGCACACCCGGAGGTGCCGAAATTGGGCAAAACCACGCTCGTTTTAAGCGGCGGCGGCCTTCGAGGGCTGGCGCACGTGGGCGCCCTCAAGGCCATTCAAAGCCTCGAAATACCGATCGATGAATACATCGGGACGAGCATGGGCTCGCTCATCTGCGCGCTGGCCGCCGGTGGAATGGATATCGGGGAAATGGAGCGCCTGGCCATCGATCTGAAGGACGATGACATCCTGGATCTTAGGCTTCTGCATTTTCTTGCCAGGCGACTGAAGGCCAAAAGCATCTACGAGGGCAAGCAGCTCCACCGTTACTTCAAACGCATAATACCGATCGACAGCTTCAAGCTGCTGGACAAGCCCCTTCTCGTCAATGCGGTCGAACTGAGCCGCGGCGTGGAAGTACATTGGGGAGCCGAGGGCAACGACGACATCCCGGTACATGAGGCGGTCTACGGCTCGTGCGCGCTGCCGGGAATCTTCCCGCCGCTCAAAGTAAAAGACCTGTACTATATCGACGGCGGCGTCCTTAACAACCTGCCCGTGCGAGTGGCCCGTGAGCGAGGCGCCGACCTTATAATCGCCGTCAACCTGGGCCTGCCCGCCCTCAGAGATATCCGCGACGTGCCGGAACAGAGGGGAATAATCGATATTCTATTGCAGAGCAACGGCATAACGATGCGCCGCATCCTGCAGCTTCAACTGAGAGATTTCATCGAGTATCCGCTCATCCTGATCGAGCCCCATCTGCCGACGCGCCGGATGTTCGATTTCGACGAGACCGATCGCTCGATCCGGGCGGGCGAGCGGGCGACGCTGAACGTTCTCAAAGATCATCCGCTGCTCGGGCTGATATAGCGGCCGGAGCCCGCGTCGCACGGGGACCCAACGGAGGTTCACATTCTATGGTCGTGAAGATTTCCATATCCAGCAAGTCGCGAGAGGAATTCATCGACATCACGGACCGGGTGCGGCAGGCGGTAAAAGAATCGGGCGTCGCCGAGGGAATGTGCGTCGTTTATGTTCCGCATACGACCGCCGGCGTGACCGTGAACGAAAATGCCGATCCCAGCGTCAGCCGTGACATCCTGACGACGCTGGCGCGCCTCGTGCCGCGCGATGATCCGAACTATCGCCACGCCGAGGGGAACTCGGACAGCCACGTCAAATCCGCGCTCGTCGGCTTCTCGCACGTCATCCCCATTAGCGGCTCCAGCCTGACTCTCGGCACGTGGCAGGGAATATTCTTCTGCGAATTCGACGGCCCGCGCCGAAGGTCGGCCCTCGTCCAGATTCTGCCCGAAAAGGCGTGAGCCCCGGTGCCTGATTCCGCGAAAGACAGGCCGGACCTTCTGGGGATGCTCCCGGAAGAGATCGACGCGCTGCTGGCCGCACGGGGGCTTGAATCCTACCGCTCTGCACAGGTGACGGAATGGCTTTACAAAGGCGGAGCCCGCTCGTTCGACAAGATGACGAATCTTCCCGAACGGCTGCGCGGGGAACTGGCCGATAAATATAGGATCACCGACCTCAAGCCTCTTAAAATCCGGGTTTCCCAACGAGACGGCTCAAAAAAAATCCTTTTTGCGCTCGATGACGGCAATTCGGTCGAAGCCGTCCTTATGCCGGAGAGAGGGCGCAGCACGATCTGTGTATCGACGCAGGTGGGCTGCTCGTTCGGCTGCGTTTTCTGCGCGAGCGGCAAGGGCGGTCTCGCGCGCAATCTGACGGCGGGCGAGATAGTCGACCAAGCGCGTCACGCGCGGCCGGACGCCGGCGCCGGGCGCCTCTCCAACGTCGTCCTCATGGGAATGGGCGAGCCGCTGGCGAATTATGAAGCAAGCGCGACGGCGGTACGCATATTCCAGCACAAGCGATGCCTGGCGCTCGGCAGGCGGCGGGTCACGATCTCGACGGCGGGTTACGTGCCGGGCATCCGAAAACTGGCCGAGGACGACCTGCCCGTGCGGCTGGCGATATCGCTGCATGCAGCCGACGATGAAACGCGAAGCCGCCTGATGCCCATCAACAGGAAGTACCCCATCAAGGAATTGATCGAGGCATGCAGGCCGCTTGCCGGCAAGGCGCAGACACCGCTGACAATTGAATACATGCTGATCGAAGGAGTGAACGATTCCCTTCGGCAGGCGCGCGCGCTCGCGAGAATCTGCAAGTCGCTCGATGCCAAGGTCAACCTGATCGCATATAATCCCGCCCTCTCCGAGGGTTTCGCGGCTGCGCCGAGGGAAAAGGCGCTGCGGTTCCAGTCGACACTGAGGGAAGCCGGGATACTCGTCTTCATCCGCCGCTCTCGCGGGCGCGACATAGAGGGCGCCTGCGGCCAGCTCAGGGCATCCGCTCCACGACATAAATGACGGCACGGCGCGGAGCCGCGAGAGACCGCCCCACCGCCGGAGCCGGTTGACTGGCCTAATCTCATCTGTTAAGATGACGGCCGACATTCCGTGCAGCAAGTCCACTCCGTCAGTCGGGCTCGACCCGTCGACGGATTGCTTTTGGGAGGTAACATCGAAATGCCAAGGACAGCCATACTCGGAATGGGGCAATACCTGCCCGAGCGGGTCGTCACCAATGACGACCTGGCAAAACTGTTCGACACGAGCGACGAGTGGATTCAGCAGAGAACCGGAATCAAGGAGCGGAGATACGTCGAGGATGGAACGGGCCCGGCGGACCTCGCCGTCCCCGCAACGAAGCAGGCCCTCGAGGCCGCCGGCCTCGAAGTGGAAGACATTGAATTCATCATTTTCGCCACGCTGAGTCCGGACTACTTTTTCCCCGGCTCGGGCTGTGTGTTGCAGGAACAACTGGGGCTTCCCGGCATCGGCGCGCTCGATGTTCGCAACCAATGTTCTGGATTCATCTATGGCCTTTCCGTGGCGGATGCCTTCATAAAGACCGGCATGTACAAGCATATTCTGCTCGTTGGCGCCGAGGTCCATTCATCCGGCATCGAATTTGCCGATCGGGGACGCGATGTCACGGTGCTGTTCGGCGACGGCGCGGGTGCGGTCATCCTGGGCGCGACCGAAGATGAGGGCAGGGGGATTCTCTCGACGCACCTCCACGCCGACGGCAGGTATGCTAAAGACCTCTGGATGGAGATCCCGGCCAGCAAATACTTTCCTCGCGTGACAGCGGAGCATGTTGAGCAGGGACGCCACTGGCCGAAGATGAACGGCAGAAAAGTATTCAAGATGGCGGTGGAAAAACTGCCCGAGGTCATTAAAGAGGCGCTCGATGCGAACGGGCTCACCCTCGACGACATCGACCTGCTCGTGCCGCATCAGGCGAACCTCCGCATCAACGAATTTGTCGCTCAAAGACTCAGCCTGCCGCCCGAGAAAGTCTTCAACAACATTCACAAATACGGCAACACGACCGCGGGCTCGATACCCATCGCGCTCAACGAAGCCATCCGGGAAGGCAGGGTAAAGAAGGGCGACACCGTCGTGCTCGCCGCCCTGGGCTCGGGCTTCACATGGGCCTCGTGCGTGCTCAGGCTATAGAGAAGCCAGGAACTCGCCCACTTTTTCATTGAACCTTTCGGGCGCTTCAGTATGCGGAAAGTGGCCGACGCCTTCCAGGATCACTACTTTCGAATCCCTTATCCTTGAAGCGGTCTCCCGGACCATCTCCGGCGTCACAAGAAAATCGTCAGACCCTGAGATCAGCAGAGTGGGTGTTCCGATCTCGCTCGAACGGTCGCTGATATCAAACGAGTTGAATGCGCCCGTGTCGGCCGCGGTCACGGGCGGATAGATGCGCAGCAGATCCTGCGCGATCTCCTCGACGCGCTCCTCGGGAGTGGCCCCGGAGCAAAGCGAGCGGAACGATTCCATGCTCATCTCCAGCTTCAGTTCGAGCGACGCGTCGAGGTAGGCGCGGTGAATCTCCTCTCCGAACACGCCCACAACTTTGTCCGCGCCGTCGACGCCTACCACTCCTCCAAGCTCGACGCCGTGCTCGAGCGCGACCAAAAGGCAGACGCCGGAGCCCATCGAGTGCCCCATCAATACCGGCCTGTCCAGCCGCAACTCTTCGATTACGTTCCACACGATGCGGGCGTATTCCGCCGTCGAGCCGATCGGCGGCAGCGGCACGTCCGATTTTCCGTGTCCGGGAAGATCCAGCGCAACGACTCTATGCGATCGCGCAAAGTGCGGGATGTTGTATCTCCATGAGGCAGTGTCCTGTCCGGCCCCGTGGATCAACACGAGGGGACGGCCCTCGCCTTCAGCCTCAAAATATATTCGCGTATCGTTGACGCAACAAAAGGCCACGTGAGACCTCCTTATCTGTGATTGGGCGCGCGGAGTGGCGCCGCTGTGCGAGAAAGCATGCGCGGCGACGCGGCGTCCCAGGGGTTATCCGAACCTGCAAACGAAGACGCGGCAAGCAAGAACAGTCTAACATGCCTCCCTCCTAAATCCGTCCTATCGATTCATCCGATTTGAATCTTTAAGTCTTTCCGTCCGTTGATATGAATGACGCATTGCGAACAGGGCGCTGCCGAAACGAACGAAAAGGCGGACGGCGCAATTCTCCGCCCCGGGATCGTTTCGCGCGGCTGCGCGCCATCACCGACGGCATCCCCCACGAGCCTCCTCCCGAGTGGAGGAAGGAACGGGCGAGAGAAAGAGAGCAAAGCAAAGGTTCCCCTTCATTGCTCCGCCTCCGCCCCGGGCGGGCCCCTCGAGGGCCCGCTCCTCTTTTCGGCAGGCCGCAAGCGCCCGAGTCGTCCGTAAGAAAAAAGCGCACATCGTGGAACCCATCTTCTTTTGCGTCGGTCTCTATGTGCGGCCACTCGATGTGTGAAGATTCGAGGCAGATTATAATTGCGGGTGGCCGCATTTGCAACACGACTTTTAACTGTCGGCGGAATCTTTCGACGAAAATATTCTCTGGAAGCAACTGGGTCTTCAGACGCTAACGAAAAACTTTTTTCTATATAATGTGTCTTTGCTATTGACAGCTACCATATGTCGTGGTATAATTCTGAATGACACTTGGGGCTAGTGAGATTCAATGACCCATGATCCCGTCAGTTCTAAAGCGTAGCTGCCATGGGGAGGAACGTGTATGGCCGCAAAGAAGAAAGCCAAGAAGAAACCCGCGAAGAGGAAGGCCGCAAAGAAGAAGGCGACCAAGAAGAAGAAGGCTAAGAAGAAGGTCGCAAAGAAAAAGGCTAAGAAGAAGACCGCAAAGAAAAAGGCCAGAAAGAAACCCGCGAAGAAGAAGGCTAAGAAAAAGGCCAAAAAGAAGTCCAAGAAGAAGGCTAAGAAGAAGACCGCAAAGAAAAAGGCCAAAAAGAAACCCGCAAAGAAGAAGGCTAAGAAAAAGGCCAAAAAGAGAAGATAGAAGCAGCCTCATCCACTGGCCCCAAGTGCCCACAACAGGGTCACTCCGGTGGAAACAGCCGCTTCAGACAGAAAGAAAAAATCTCCTCCTCTTCCCGAAAAACCCGCACCGGCGTTTGATCCGCCCGCTTGGATCCGCATTCTCGACCCCTTGAACGCACCCCGTGCCTGTGCTAATATATCGCCGTAACGTGTTGTCCATTCCAGATGGAATTCTCATGCCCAGGATTAACATACTCACAGAGGACACGGCCAATAAGATCGCCGCCGGAGAGGTGATCGAGAGGCCTTCGTCCGTCGTCAAGGAACTCGTGGAGAACTCCATCGACGCGGGCGCACGCAGGATATCAGTCGAGCTCGAGGCCGGCGGAAAAAGGCTGCTGCGGGTGACCGACGACGGCTGCGGCATGTCGGGCGACGACGCGCTTTTGTGCCTCGAGCGTCATGCGACGAGCAAGATATCGAGCGCATCCGACCTGGACAACATCTCGACGCTGGGCTTTCGCGGCGAGGCGATTCCGAGCATTGCGGCCGTTTCGAAACTGGAGATCGTGACCCGCGACCCCGACAGCATTTCTGGAACCCGCGTAGTCGTGGAGGGCGGCGTTATTCGAACCGTGGGAGAACGGGGGGCCCCTCCCGGAACGCGGATGACCGTTCGGCAATTGTTCTTCAATATGCCAGCGCGGAAGAAATTCATGAAAACGACCGCCACCGAACTCGGCCACGCCGTTAACATGCTCCAAAAACAGGCGCTGGCGAATCCCCACATCCATTTCCGCATGACGAGCGGCGGGCGCGAAACGCTGAACCTTCCCCCGGCAGCCTCGGTCGCGGACAGGCTCGCGCTCGTATGGGGTAACGATTTCGCGCGCGAGCTCCGCCGTGGCGTATGCGAGTCGGAGGGGGCTACAGTCTCGGGCTACTTCGGCACGCCCGCGCTCACGCGATCCAACAGGAACCACCAGTTCTTCTTCCTCAACCGCAGGCCGATCATGAATGGGCTGCTCGGCAGGGCGTTGGCCGATTCTTATCGCGGCGCAATAATGAGCGACCGCTATCCCGTGGCCTTTATTTTTATCGAAATCGATCCAAGCCTCGTGGATGTCAACATTCATCCCGCCAAGCGCGAGGTGCGTTTCTCCGATCCCAACCGGGTGCTCGACATGCTGCGCAGGGCGGTCAGAGCGGCGCTCGGTCGGCCGTCGCCCGAAACCGTGCCCGAACCGGGCCATGTCGAGACCCGCGTCGAAAGAGCGACCGGGATTCCTGCTACAGAAAGGCCTCTTTACGAAAGCACCAAATTGGACGACGGCGGACCGGCCCGCGTCTTGCCGGCACTCGAGGAAGGGGAACCGGATCGGCCGTCGCATGTCCCGCCGGTTGCCCGCCCGACCGCCGACTTCTCGGCCGTATCGCCCGACATGCGATTCATACGGCAGATTTTCGGCTCCTATCTCCTATGCATCGAGGGGGCCGACCTGATGATCGTCGATCAGCACGCGCTCCACGAAAGGATTCTCTACGACACGCTGGTGAGCCGATGCGGTCGATCCGAGGAGACGGTGCAGCAAATGCTGATTCCGATGACGATCGAGCTTCCGCCCGATAGGGCCGAAGTTCTCGCGGCCCACCTCGACATATTTTCGCAAATCGGGATCGAGATTCAGCCGTTCGGTCCGAAGACTTTCGCGGTAACGGCCCTCTCGCGCGTTCACAGCGAGGGCCGCGTTGTGGAAAGCGTGCGCGAGGGCGTCGACGAGTTGTACATGGGCCTGAACATGAAAGCGCCGCGCGAGGTACTCCATAGGCTTATGACGATCTCTGCATGCAAGAACTCGATAAAGGCCGGTGACGCGCTTAGCGACGGCGAGGCCGAAATGCTAATCGAACGCCTCAAGAAACTCGCACAGCCGCCCACCTGCCTGCACGGAAGACCCTTGGTGCTGCGGATGAGCGAATCCCAGATATCGCGCGCGTTCGGGCGCAAGGGTTGAAACGCGCGATGCCGGAATTCCTCGTTATCTGCGGTCCCACCGCCTCCGGTAAATCCGGCGCGGGGGCGGTGTTGGCGGAGATGCTCGACGGAGAAGTCGTCTCGGCCGACTCGATGCAGGTGTATCGTGGGCTCGACATCGGAACCGACAAAGCCCCGATGGAGCTCCGCCGCCGTGTGCCGCACCATATGATCGACATTGTCGAGCCGGGACAAGGTTACAGCGCCGCCAGATACGAGCGGGAGGCGGCGGCGATCATCGACCGCCTGATCGAGAGCGGCAAACTCCCGATAGTCGTCGGCGGGTCGGGCCTCTACATCAGAATACTCATTAACGGAATATTCCCCTCTCCGCCCGCCTCGGCGTCGATACGGAAAAGGCTCAAGGAGGAAGCCGAGCGCGACGGCGTCGAAGCTCTATACAGGCGCCTCTGTGCGGTCGACCCCGCTTATGCGCAAACGGCCGCGCCGAGGGACCTTAGGAGGATTGTACGCGCGCTCGAGGTTTTCGAGCTCACCTCGTCGCCGTTTTCCGCCTGGCACGAAAAGCATCGCAATGCGCAGGGTCCGCGCGACGCGGTCGTCGTCGGCCTCATGCGCCCGCGCGAAAACCTGTATGAACGAATCGACGAGAGGGTGGACGATATGTTCGCGCGCGGCCTCATCGATGAGGTTCGGCGCCTGTGCGAACGGGGATACTCCGAGGCGCTCAGACACCTCAGGCCGCTGGGATACGTCGAGGCGCTCGATCATCTGGAGGGACGGACGGGATTGGACGAAGCGATCCGACTGACGAAGCGCAACTCGCGGCGCTTCGCGAAGCGGCAGATGACGTGGTTCCGCAAGGAGAACGTCGAATGGGTGGAAGTCTCGGCGACAGATGACGCCTCGGACATCGCCGGAAAAATTATGCCGCTGCTTCCCGAGGTCTTTCGAAACCGATGAAGCGACGGACGCGGGACTGGCGAAAGCGGCATGAAATAGTATAGAATTGTCGGCGCCGGACCCGATGCGCGCGGGAATTCACCCGCAAAACCGTGACAGTATGATTTCTGAGGAAACCCATGATAAAGCCCTTCGGGCAGTGGAGGCACCATGCGGGACAGAGTATTCACCTTCGTCGCCGTCGTGATAGTTCTGGGACTCATCTGGGGTCTGAACAAATACCTGCGCCCCGGAGAAAAACCGATCATCAGGCTCGTACCCGACGCCCCAAAAGTTGAAACCGCAAAATCGGAAGGAGCAGAAGATATGACGGCCGTCATCGAGACCAGCATGGGAACTTTCTCTTTCAAATTTTATCCGGAAGACGCCCCGGGCACCGTGGACAACTTCATTAAGCTGGCGAAGCAGGGCTTTTATGACGGCACCATCTTCCACAGGGTCATAGGCGGTTTCATGATGCAGGGCGGTGACCCGACCGGCACGGGCACCGGAGGCCCGGGCTACACGATCAAAGCCGAGTTCAACAAACAGAAACACGTCGCCGGAACCGTGGCGATGGCGCGCACGGCCGATCCAGACAGCGCGGGCAGCCAGTTCTATGTCTGCCTCGGTACGCAGCCTCATCTCGACGGGAAATACACCGTGTTCGGGCAGGTCACAGAGGGGATGGACGTCGTGCGGTCCATCGGAAGCGTACCCACGGGCAGAAACGATCGCCCGATCGAGGATATCGTCATGAAGAAAGTGACCATCCTCGACGAGGCTTCGGCCGAAGAATGAACCTGTCGCCCTATAAGACAGCCGAGCGGGCCGACGAGGCCGTCGCGCGGCTCGAGAGCTGTGATCTCTGCCCCCGCAATTGCGGCGTCAACCGCATCGATGACGAAACCGGCTTCTGCCGAACGGGACGCGGCGCCGTCATGGCGAGTCACGGACCGCATTTCGGCGAAGAGCCGCCGCGGGTCGGCACGAGCGGCTCGGGAACGATTTTCTTCGCCGGGTGCAATCTCGGCTGCATCTTTTGCCAGAACTACGACATCAGCCAATTGCTCAAGGGGACAGGAGTGACACCGCAGCGGCTTGCCGGGGTGATGCTCGAGCTTGAGGGGATGGGCTGTCACAACATAAATTTCGTGTCGCCCTCCCACGTCGTCGCACAGATACTCGAGGCGCTGCCGATCGCGTATGAGCAGGGACTCGGCGTGCCGCTGGTTTACAATTGCGGCGGATACGACTCGCTCGAGACGCTGAGGCTGCTCGATGGCGTAATTGACATTTATATGCCCGACGCCAAGTACTCTGACGAAAAGATCGGCCGCGAGCTTTCGCGCGCACCGGACTATCCCGAGACGATGAAGGCGGCTCTCAAGGAAATGCACCGGCAGGTGGGCGACCTCGATCTCGACGACCGCGGCGTCGCGAGGCGGGGCATGCTTATCCGCCACCTCGTATTGCCCGACGGACTGGCCGGCACGCAGGAGATAATGCGGTTCATTGCCGAAGAGCTTTCGACGGACTCGTACGTGAACGTCATGGCGCAATATCATCCGGCGTACAAGGCATACGACCATGAATCGCTGAGCCGCGGCCTTGCGCGCGCCGAATACGTCGAGGCGCTCGACATCGCCGCCGCGCACGGGCTGCACCGAGGGTTTTAAATCGGGAGATTTTCGTTCAAGTGACCGACGACACTGACAGAGCGGAACAACTCGGCCGGGTCCCCTTCTTCTCGGAGCTGAGCGACGACGCCCTCGCGGAGATCAGAGAGGCCGCGCGCGAGAAGAATTTCGACAAGGGACAGATGATCTTTTTCGAGAACGACCCCTGCGACGGTTTCTATTTCATATCCGTCGGAAGCGTAAAAATCTACAAGATGTCGCCCGGCGGCAGAGAGCATATCCTGCACACCTTCTCCGCCGGCGACACATTCGCCGAGGTGCCGACGTTCGACGACGGCCTCTGCCCCGCAAACGCGCAGGCCGTTGAGGACTGCACGCTGCTGCTCATAAAACGGGCTGACTTTGAAAAGATCACCCGCATGTATCCCGAGGCGGCCTTCGGCCTGCTGCACCATTTTGCGCATTGGCTGAGGCGGTTCACGGTCCAGCTCGAGGAACTGTCGCTCAAAGACGTCGGCGCGCGGCTGGCGGGTTATCTGCTCAGGGCCGCCGACGAAACGGGCGAGCAAACCGCGGAGGGCACGGCGGTCCACCTCAAG
>CBDUSG010000050.1:0-10589 GCA_965369575.1 uncultured bacterium
CTATTTGTTGGGGCCCCTCGTCTCGGATTGGGATACTCAGGCGGGGTTATTATCTTTTGGATAGATGCTCGCCGTAGGAGGCGCAAATGGAAACCGAGTGTGAGTTCAAAGTTGGGCGTAGCGTAAGGGGTTTCGGTAAATGGCTCCGCGTCGCGGTTGGCGTGCTCGGGCTTGCGTGGGCCTTATCGTCGGCCGGCAGACACGGCCTGCTCACTTATACTGCGCTATACTTCATGGCAATCGCCGTCGCCTATCTGGCCGCCCACCGCCTGCTCGGCGGGTGGATGCTGGCGAAGATGAACCCGTGGGTGGGCACGATCATTCTCGTGGGACCCGCGGTCGTCATCCCGGCCATCGGCGTTTTCCCGCAGGCTCTTCGGATGGGGATGATTGCGTACTTCAGCTCCTCGCTCGTGCTCAATGCGGTGATGAACTACGGGGGCTGCGAAGTGCTTGCGATCCCGAGCTTCCTCTTTCGGCGCTGGTACACCGTTTACTGCCCGCTGAATCTCGTGGATGTCGTGGAGAACGCCGTCGCGGGAAGCGACTCTGCCGCAAAGGAACCGCCACGGTAGAGCGCGAAATGAGTTCGCGCAGCGATCTCGCCCCTCCCTCAAATCCGGAACCGATTTTCGATGTGTGCCTCCTTATGCGCTGGAGTGAGGGTCCAGATACCTCCCCTGCTTGACATTTGCCGTAAGCGTCGGATATAAACATGGATGACCAATCGGGGGCATAATTGGGTAATGGAGCGGTTTAGGGGGGGACCCAAATGACCGAGCCGATCAAGGTCGCCGCAATTCAGATGTGCGCCGAATTCGGGAATGTGGCCGAGAACCTTCGCAAGGCCGAAATCCTGCTCAAGGAGGCGCTCGAAAAAGGCGCGAAATGGGCTATTCTGCCCGAGTTCTTCACGTCCGGCGTCGGTTTCCATCCGGATATCCTCAAGGCCGCGCTCCCGCTCGAGGGCCCCGCGCTTTCCCTGATGCACGAGATGGCCGGCGCATACAACGCCGTTGTCGGCGGCTCGTTCATCTGCAGACGCGACGGCGACAACTACAACACCTTCCTGCTCGTCTCGCCCGACGGCTCGTACGACAGGCACGATAAAGACCTGCCCACGATGTGGGAGAACTGCTACTACCGCGGCGGCAGCGACGACGGCGTGCTCGACTCTCCCGTCGGCAAGGTCGGCGCCGCCCTGTGCTGGGAATTCGTGCGCACGCAGACGGCCCGTCGCCTGCGCGGGAAGGTCGAGATGGTGGTCGGCGGCACCTGCTGGTGGGATATGCCCAAGCACGGCTTTGGGCTGCCGAAATCGCTGTCGGAAAGCAACCGAAAAATCCTCCACGAGACGCCCGGCCGCTTTGCGTAAATGGTGGGCGCGCCCGTGGTTCACGCCGCGCATGCCGGGCGTTTTCGAGGCAAGTCGCCCTGGCTGCCGGGAGTACCGTACGAGTCCGTCTACCTCGGCGAGACACAGATCGTTGACGGGGAGGGCAACATTCTGGAGCGTCTCGAGCGAGAGGACGGCGACGGCGTCATCAGCGCCGAGATCATGCCCGGCCGCGTCGAGCCCACCGAGGAGATTCCCGACCGCTTCTGGATTCCCGAGCTGCCCGCCGTTTTCAGGTTCGTGTGGACGTACCAGAACGCACACGGCCGCAGATACTACAGGAAAGCCAACACTCGAGGGCTGCTCGTCACCTCGCCCGATGCGCCTTAGCGGCGCGGCCGTCGCAGTCGCAACAAGGCTCGATCTTCATTCCCGCCCGCGACTCTTCCAAAGCCGAACCCGATGGGATATAATAGCCGAGCGCGCCGGATGCCGTCCTCGGGGCAGTCCCGATTCCGGACGCGAACAGCACGACATTATTTGAGACGAATGCCCTCGCAGATTTAAGAAAGGAGTCCTTCAATGGCAAAGTCGGACGAATTGTCGCATCTCGACGCGATCGCGCTGGCCGAGCTTGTGCGGCAAAAGGAAGTAAAACCCATCGAGCTGGTCGATGCGGCGATCGAGCGGATCGAGCGGCTGAATCCCGAGCTCAACGCGGTCGTGACGCCGATGTACGAAATGGCGCGCGAGGCCGCTAACGGCGAGTTGCCCGCCGGGCCGTTTGCGGGTGTGCCGTTCCTGCTGAAGGACCTCGGGGCCGCCTGCGCCGGCGTGCGGCAGACTTACGGCTCCGCTTTTTTGAAGGATTTTGTGCCCGCCCACGACACCGAACTTGCGGCGCGCCAGAAGCGTGCGGGACTTCTCTGTATCGGCAAGACGAACACGCCCGAGTTCGGACTGCTGCCGACGACCGAGCCGCGGTTCTTCGGCGCGACCCACAACCCATGGGATACCTCGCGCTCGCCGGGCGGCTCGAGCGGCGGCTCGGCCGCGGCGGTCGCCGCAGGGGTAGTCCCGATGGCGCACGCAAACGACGGCGGCGGCTCGATACGCATTCCCGCATCGTGTTGCGGACTGTTCGGCCTCAAACCCACACGCGCGCGCAATCCGATGGGGCCCGACGTCGGCGATATGCTGAGCGGATTCATCTGCGAGCACGCCGTCACTCGCTCGGTGCGCGACAGCGCCGCGCTGCTCGATGCGACTGCCGGCCCGATGCCCGGCGACCCATACTGGGCTCCGCCGCCGGAGCGCCCGTTCCTCGATGAAGTCGGCGCCAATCCCGGCAAGCTTCGAATCGCCTTCACGAACGGGTCCGATCTGGGAATCGAGGTTCACGAGGACTGCAGCAAGGCCGTCGCCGAGGCGGCCGAGCTGTGCGCGGAACTCGGGCATGAGGTGACCGAGACCTCGCCTCCGATCAACACCGACCTGATCATCGACCTGTTCATCCCCGTATGGAGCGCGGGATGCGCCTGGACCATCGAGGCGCTGGGCATGGTATCGGGCGAGACGCCCACCCAGGATAAATTCGAGCCGCTGACGTGGGCCCTCAACGAGATGGGCCGCCAACAGTCGGCGCCCTCTTATTTGGTCGCGCTGACGACATTTCAGATGATATCGCGCGGGATCGCCGGTTTCTTCGCCGATTACGATATATGGCTCACGCCCTCGATGGCCGAGCCGCCCACAAAGCTTGGCGCTTACGATCATCCGCCCGACGATCCGATGCAGGCAATGGCGCGCGCGGCCGAGGTCGTGCCTTTCACGCCGATCTGCAATTTCACCGGGCAGCCGGCTATGTCCGTACCGCTTTCATGGAACGCCGACGGATTGCCGATAGGCACACATTTCGTTGCGCGCTTCGGCGACGAGGCGACTCTGTTCCGCCTCGCGGCCCAGCTCGAAAGCGCGCGACCATGGGCCGACAAGAAGCCGCCCCTCTGCGCGTGAGGCGGCTCTTTCGTCCCGAATCTGCAGATTGCGCAAGATCAAATGACGTCAGCCGGCGTCTAGCCGGGGCCGCCGGGGTATTCCAGGGATTCCCGCCGGGCACTTTCAATCGCGAATGGCAGGGGCGCACGGCGTGTGCCCCGGGGCGGCGGTCGTACGGGCGACGAACCGATGCCTTTTTCGGATAATTCTGCTATAGTCTGTGTGCGGGCAGCGGGACACCCGACGAATCGGAAAGGGTAAGCCCCCCATGAAAAAGTTTCTCCTTCCGGCGCTCCTCATGTCGCTCGTTTTCGGATGCAATCAGTGCTCGTCTGCGCCTGATGAGCCCGCCGTCGCCGTCGATCTTTCCGGCGGCGGAAACGCCTCGGAGCCTGGAAGCATCTCCGGCACAATAAGCGTCGACAAACCGCCTCGATCGCTCATTTACGTAGTGCTCGCCAAAAGCTACGATCATATTGTCCTCGGCCGGGTCCTAAGGGGGACGGCCATGAAGGAGTCGGGAAGCTTCCGCTTCGATCAAGTCAAACCAGGCACATACCGCCTCGCCGCGTTCGTCGACATAAACGGCGACGGGGTTCCTGCACTTACATTGGAGCCGTACACGGTGCATTTCACGGACGTTTCCGTCGCTCCGGGAGAGCACGTCGAGGATATCAGAATGGACGGCTTTTTCAACGTGCGCAATGCGTCGTTCAGAACGCCCGAGCGCATCCGGCAGGGCGAGAAAATGCTCGAGGAGGCCGGGACGGCAGTCGAGCGCGCGTACGAAAAGCTCAAGGGGGAGGAAAGCGACCTGCTTTACGAGGTGATTCCCACCTTGCGGGCGGCGATCTACGAGGCCAAGGCGGTCTGGAGGGTCGCCGGGAACGACGCCGACTGGGAACACTTCGCGGGCCTGCTCGATCCGCTGCCGATGCTGGCCGAGGGCGCCATGCGGGGAGAGAATCTGCTGGGCACGCTTCGCGGATGCTTTCTGAGGGCCTATGTCTCCGAGATGGACGGGTCGGTGCAGCGCTATGCCGTCGGGGTGCCCGAGACTTACGACGGCTCGCGACCGTTCCCGCTCGTTCTGGCGCTGCACGACGCCGGCGGCGACCATTGGGCGGGCATGAAAATGGTCACAGGATCCAGTCCTATGGTTGTCGGCGCGGATGAATCGAACAGCCATTTCTATCCGCAAAGCCTGCCGCCGGATTTCATCATAGCGTCTCCCGGCGGGCACGGTTACAGAGGCGCGGGATACCGGGAAAAGGGCGAATACGACGTGATGAAGGTCCTCAAGGAAATGTTCTCGCATTACAATATCGATGCCGACCGGGTCTATCTCACCGGCGCTTCCAAGGGTGGCAGCGGCGCGTGGGAGATAGGCCTGAAATATCCGGAGCTGTTCGCCGCGATCGCTCCCGTGAGCGGCGCGCCGCGCCTGGCCGAACAATTGACCGACAACGCCGGCGACATGAACTTCTTCGTGTTTCACGGGAGCAGGGACATCGTTGTTCCCGTAGAGGAATCGCGCAGGATGGCGCTCCTGCTGCTCGAGGCCGGAGCGCCGCTGGAATACTTCGAGCGCGAGGACCTGGGGCACGAGGCGTCCACGATGGTCTATAAGGACGGCGCAATTTTCGAGCTTTTCCGGGGCTAGCCCTTCCAGCCGTACACCTGCTTTTCGTCGCCTCCGCGGTATCCCCGTGACGTGCCTAAGAGATTTTCCCCGCCCGGATCGACCTCGCAGACAGAGTATCGCATCGCCCCGCAATCCCAATTCGGTCTAAATCTATCTCAATCGACAACTTAAGAAGAAAGGTCATTCTATCGCCGGGGTAGGGCCGCTATATTACTGAGTCCCGCTTATTTTGCTTCGCAGAACTCTCTCACTTCCGGTTCGTCCGTTGGGCCATACTTGACCACGGTCAAACAGCCTCTCTCGTCGTCTATCGACAGGATTTTGAGGTCGCCAACGCGCTCTCCGGCCTTTACAAATCTGCGCCGGTGGTCAATCTCAATGATAGCGATGAAACTTCCGGACCGAATCGGGTCGAATATGCTCTTGACCACGATCTGGGGCCAGCCGGTCTCCGCGGCCCGCTCTCGCCGCTTTTCAGCGGCCCGCTCTTTCATATCTTCAATGGTGGACACGCGCAGGTGATCGCGTTCAAAGGAGAAGCCGAGCCCGTGCGGCCTGAGAACGCTATTGAGCGCCGATTGCAGCGGCTGGCTGCTCGCGGGATGGGTGATGAAAATTTCCTTTCGGCGCACTGGCTTGCCATAGCAGTCCACGTCTGCCCCGCGCTCCTGGTAGATATTCTCGTCAACTTTGAATGGAACGCCTACAGCCGATGTGAAGAATCTCAGGACATTGTGAAGCGGCTCGCATTCGAAACCGAAAGCGACCGGTTCCCGCAGCGCATCTCGAGTGCCCTCTTCCGTTCCGGGTTTGGCTTTTTCTCTGACGGGCCGCTCCGGAGGGATACGTTCGGACAGGTCATGCAGAGGAGATATGTATATGTAGCCCGACTCAATCGAGTACACGAGATCGTGTTGTTCGAGTAAAATGTCGAGCGCGGACTCCAGCGGGAGTTCGGCCACATGCATAGTGACAAACAGATCCGCTCGGTCGACGGCATGGCCGTCGCAGTCTTCATACTCGCCAAGTCTTTCGAAGATTTCCTGATCTACATGAATAAGGATGCCCGTGATGTCCGACAAAAACCTGATCACATCCCGGAGCGGCTCACACGCGAATTCAAAGGAAACGGGCCGCCGCGATAATTCGCGACGGATTGCTTCCGTCATCTCAATTTGAGCGCTGACATTTGACGTTCGGGAGATCGGGCGGGGCAATCCACGCTCAAAGGATATGTAGATGTGGTCGTCTTCAATGGAGTATCCGAGGCCATGCTGCCTGAGCATGCCCTCGAGCGCGGACTCAAACGGAAGCTCGGACACATGAATTGTGACGAATATTTCTCTTCGGTCCACTGTCTTCCCGTAGCAATCTTCATACTCGCCGAGTTGTTCGAAGATTCTTTCGTCTGCGACAAGCTTGACGCCCGTAATGGTATTCAAGAACGTCAGTACGTCCCGAAACGGCTCGCATTCGAACTCAAAGGCGACGGTCTGCTGCGATAACCTCCTGAAAACCTGCGCTTCCGCCTCATGCCGCGTGTCGCCCGATGAAGCGCGCGAGGGCTCGATCGCCCGCCGCGTCGCTCTCTCGATGACTCTTCCGCTCTCCCGGGACTTTCCTTTTTCGCTCCGGACGATTCCCACGGCGCCGGTCTCCGGCAATTCTTCATCTCGAGAAACAGCATGCCTTGCGACCTTATTTTCCGCGTCCTCCTCGTAAAGGTCGACTATTATTCCGGCCATATAAGTGCGCTCTTTGACCCAGGAAAACGTCTGTCCCACGTCAACCGGCTCAGGCGGCTTCGGCCGCACGCCCTCGATAATGCGGAAAATGCTTCCGCCGGCCACCACCTGCTCGCCCCATCCGCTTTCGACCTTGACTTCCCCCTTCTCTACCACGACGGAAGTCTGCTTTTCGTCAGCCGAAACGCCGAACCTGGTACCGCTAACAAGAACGGTCGCGTGATCCGTTCTTACTCTGAGCAGCGCTCGCCCGCTCCCTGCCGTATCCGCTTTTCGTCCCGCGGTATCGACAAATATCTCGCCCTTGAGAAGCCTCAACAGGTCTGCGCTTTGAGCTTCGAGCGCCGTCTCCTCGTTGAGAAACACTATCACCCCGTTTTCAAGCCTCAGCGAGCGCCGCTCATTCGCCTGTGTGGGGATATTCGCCATCTTTCCGATTTCTATCTCGTTCCTGTCCCATTTCCCGCCGCTGAAGGAGACGTGGGTCAATCTTGCGGCAACGCGTCCGGGCCCGATGGGGTCGTGGCGAAAAAGGCGGCCGGTGGCTGCCAGGAGCACGACCGCCGCCGCTATCGCGAGCGGTATCCATGCCCATCGAGCGAATGATCTCGATTCGCTTTTTGCAGTTGCCGGCCCGGCGATTCGATCGCGAACGGCGCCCGTGACGTCGACAGGGCCAAGCTCGGCGGACAGGGTCTGTTCGGCCAGATTTTTGATCCGCTCAAGCTCCTCGAATCGAAGGGAACAGCCCTGGCAATTGCTCATGTGCTCCCGCAGCCGTTCGGCGATCTGCCCCTCCAGTTCCTCTTCCACGAGCATATGGATATGGGAAAGGTTGTCCTCGCATACTTTCATGTCAATCCACCCCCACGCCCATGTCGTCTAGTTGCTCCCTCAGCTTTTTCTTCGCGGTCCGGAGCCGGCCGTCTATAGTCGTTTTCGAGAGGCCCGTCATTTCGGAAATTTCGGCGTAGGATGCGTGCGCGAAGTGTTTGAGCATGAAAACGGTTCGAAGTTTTTCCGGAAGCGCGTTGATCGAATTCATAAGAACTTTCTTGCGGTCCGCGTCCGCCAGGGCATCGGACGGCGGATTGTTGGAATGCCTCTCCAAGAATGTCGCCTCGCGTCTTTTTCGCCTCGATCTCTTGCGAAAATGCGCCTTACAGAGATGATTTGTCGTCTTATAAAGCCACGGCAGCAGTTTCTCGAGATTTTCAAGCTTGTCCGCATTGCGATACGCCTGGATGAAGGCGTCCTGCGTTACGTCTTCGGCATCGTGCTTGTTTCGCAGAATCGCATACGCCGCCGCGAACACCGCCCTCTGGTGGTGGTCGACCACGGTTTTGACAAATGTATCGATAGCTCCTCGGCGTTTTTGGTCCAAGAGCTTCTCTTTTGTCATGCTTTTTCGCCTATCCGACCGGATATGAACCGTCGAGCATGCTCATTAGTATACTTGCCGCCGAACGCAAAAATCGAAAAATTTGGAGAAAAAACCGAAAAAAGGCGCCAAAATAGCGCCTTACGATTCGGACCGAGGGTTGAATTGAGTATGTGTCTTGTATCTGGAGCCGGCGATGAGGCCAAGAGGCGAATCGGCCTTTGATCAAGCGGAAATGGGCTCTCCTGTGTCGCATGGGCTCACACCGGCCCGACGTCCAGGCGGTGCTTGTCCACCCTCAAGACATAGCAGACCTCGGCGGCGGGAAGCCAGTGGCAGAAGAATGCGTCGTAGACTGCGGGGAAAAGATTGATGATGTGTCCGATCCAACTGATGACCCTGAAATTTGAAAAAACGAACCAGCGCCTTTCCATAATGAACGGGAATCCGGCGCCGTAGTTGGTGACGTGTTTCAGCTTCCATTTTTCGTAGAATTTTGGTTTGCCCACCACTTTCGTGTAGCCGTCAAACGTTCGCCAGCCGAAAGGTATCTTGTGGTCCGGGTCGCCGAACCATTTCGTTGACGGAAAATAGCTGGCGAACACGCGCACGGTACCGCCATTTCTGGTCACGCGGACGATCTCCAAGATCGTCTCATGAAAGCTGTTCATATGGGCAAGGATGTGCTCGCACACGACTTCGTCGAATGCGTCCTCCTTGAACGGGAATGGAGTGTGTCTCAGGTCGGCGATGAGGTCCACGCTTTCATATGGGACTATGTCCACATTGACGCAGCCCTCTCGCCTCTTGTGTCCGCAGCCAAGATTGAGTTTCATACGTTTTCTCCGATACTCCTTCCGTTGTCCTGAAAACGGCCCGCGCGGAATCGAACATGATAATCGGCGCGGACGCAATCCACTCCGCGCACATCAGGAACTATCCTCAACAAGAGGCGGTGAAATCCGGAGTTGCGGCCGGCGTTGCGCTGCCCATGTTGCTGCGAACATATTAGCTGAAAGGGGGTGTCGGAAGCAACGCGATACTCGCGAGAGGGTCGGAAGGGATAAAAATTCGGGTTGTTTCCTCCCAAAAACTCAATCCTTGCAATCGGAGAACTCTGGGAATATAATCATATCTGAGATTCGTGTGCCCTGTGCGGTCTGATATCCGGTCGGCTTGTAGAGACCTGAATGAGCCGAAAAATCCCAAGCCGCAAGTGGCCCGTCATCACGGCCCACCTTACTACTCGGATATTGGCCGGAAAGCGCAAAGAATCCCGCTCTCGCCAACGCGATTTCGAAAATGATGCATCTGGAACGGTAGGGGCGCCTTACAGACATATTCAATTGCAAAGGAACACCACATGAACGTTTTCTTGATCTATGTCCGGGATGATAACTTCTACCGATTGCTCCCGGAAAAGTTGAGGAAGCGTCTGCCCGACGATGACCGACTCAAGGTCATGTCTTTTCCGCCTCTGGGGATTCAAGTTCTTGCCCCGATCGTGCGGGAGCACGGACATCAAGTGCGATTGTTCGACACGTGTCACCCGCAGATGAAAACCGTTCACATCGCACAGGCGGTAAAGGAACAGCGGCCGGATGTCATCGCACTGTCATGCCTCTCGACGACAACATATCCGGCTGTCAAGGATATTGCAAAACACCTCGGGACACAAGCGCCGGAGGCGCGGATCATCCTGGGTGGAGTATTCGCCTCGATGAATCCTGTCCACATCTTGAAGGACTGCCCGCACGTGGACTGCGTCGGAGTCGGAGAGGGCGAGGAGCTTGTGCCGGATTATCTGGATAACATCGATGATCCGGGCGCGGTGGCCGGCCTGGTCTGGCGCAACGGGGACGAGATTGTTCGAAACGCGCCCCGTCCTCTCATCGGGAATCTGGACCGGTTTCCGTATCCGGATCGGACCAGCCTTCCGATCGATTATATCGAATCGCTGCCGGTTGACGTGCCCGCGGTAGTTTCGCTCGACAAGTTTGCCACGATGCAGACCTCGAGGGGCTGCCCCTACAATTGTATCTACTGCAATGTCTCGGCCTTTTCCCACCGCAAATGGCGCTGCCGCTCGCCCGAACATGTCCTGGGCGAGATGAAGCAGCTCAACGATCTGGGTTATCGCTCGATCTTCTTCACGGACGAACACTTTTTGATGAATCGCAAGCGCATCAAGGAAATCTGCGGCGGCGTCATCGAACGCGGATTCGACTTCCGCTGGAGCTGTGAGGGGCGTGTCGATGCGATCGCGCTCGATCAAATTCCGGTCATGGCCGAGGCAAATTGTTTCGCGCTGAGCTTCGGTATCGAGGCCGGCACGCAGAAAGTGCTCGACCGGCTCAATAAGAAGCAATCCCTGGAACAGATAGAGAACGCGGTCAACGAAGCTAAGAAGCATGGAATCCCGAGGACACACGGCTTTTTCCTGATCGGCTCGCCGGGCGAGACTGAAAAGGACATCCTCGAGAG
>CBDUSG010000051.1:0-10478 GCA_965369575.1 uncultured bacterium
GGAACGGCGCAAAAGCCGGATCTCTCCAAGGGGGGTTACTATCGCGACACGTATGTCGCCGTGTTCGCCGGATTCGTGCCCGCCGACGATCCCGCCGCCTGCATCGTGGTCGCCGTCGACTCGCCGCAGGGAAAGCACTATGGCGGCGATGTGGCGGCGCCGGCTTTCAGAGAAATTGGCAGAGGAATACTTCATAATCTCGAGATTCCGCCGACCGAACCCGACGAACAGCCTCATCCCGTGCCCGATGAGTCGCGCCCGGCCGTCGTCGCCTCCGGCGTGGCGGCGGGCATAAAAAAGCGTGTGATGAAGGGCCCCGACGGCCTGCCCGTGATGCCCGACGTCAGAGGCATGACGATGATGGCCATTGCCGATTCGGCGCTGGCAAGGCTCGTGCGCTTTGAGTTCGTGGGCTCGGGCGTCGCATTCCGCCAGAACCCGGCGCCCGGAGAGAAAATAGCAGAGGGACAGCGAATCCGAATCGCGTTTAAAAGGATAGACACGAAGTGAAACTTTCGAAACTGGCCGAAGCGCTCAGGGACAAGAAGCTCGACGGAAACGCCGAGGTCGAGATAACCGGCGTTTCGACCGACTCCCGGCTTGTCCGGCCCGGCGACCTCTTTGTCGCGGTTCCCGGAAGCTCGGTCGACGGCCATCGCTTCATGGGCCCCGCTCTCGAGCGCGGGGCCGTCGCGCTCGCCGGCCAAACGGCCGCTCCACGCGCGGGCGAGCAGGCATACATCATGGCTCCCGACAGCCGCGTCGCGGCCGCGCACCTGGCAGAGGCTTTCCACGGGTTTCCCTCGCGCGAGCTCGAGGTCATCGGGATCACCGGCACAAACGGCAAAAGCTCGACGCTGTACTTGATACGCTCGATCCTCGATGCGGCGGGACTGCCCTCGTCGGCCGTCGGCACGATAGCCTATTCCATAGCGGATGCGACCATGCCGGCCGTGAATACAACGCCGGGGCCCGTCGAGCTCAGCTCGGCCCTTCGGCAGGCCGTCGACGCCGGACACAAGCATTTTGTGATGGAAGTATCGTCTCACGCGCTTGACCAATGCCGCGTCGAGGCGCTTAGGTTCAAGGTCGCGGTTTTCACAAACCTGACACTCGATCACCTCGACTATCATAAGTCGCTGGATGATTATTTCAACGCCAAGAAGCACCTCTTCGAGCTCCTGCCGAGCGCCGCCGAGGGCGGTGCGGCCGTTATCTGCGCTGATGATCCTCGAAGCGATGAGATCGCCGCTGCGACCACGGCCGAAAAGCTCACATTCGGCATGGGGGTGGGGGCCGACATACGGGGCGCCGACATCAAGACGAGCGTGTCCCAGACGTCCTTCGACGTCTCCACTCCGAAGGGAGACTTCTCGGCCACGCTGAAACTGCTGGGGCGGCACAGCGTTTTCAACGCGCTCGCCGCCACCGGCGCCTGCATCGCTCTGGGAATAGACACGGCGACGATAAAAAAAGGTCTGGAATCTCTCGTGATCGTGCCCGGCCGCTTCGAGCGCATCCGCGAGGGCCAGCAGCTCGAGGTCATAGTCGACTACGCGCATACCCCGGATGCCCTCAAGTCGCTGCTCGAATCCGCCCGGTCCATCTGCGCGGGCAAGCTGATCCTCGTCTTCGGGGCCGGCGGCGACCGCGACAGGAGCAAAAGGCCCGAGATGGGCCTGCTGGCGGCGAATCTTGCCGATTTTTCGATCGTTACGTCTGACAACCCGCGTTCCGAGGATCCGTACAGGATAGTGCTCGATATTGAAATAGGCTTCCAGAAGACGGGAAAAGAGCGCGGCCAGGACTATCTGGTCATCGTCGATCGCCGCGAGGCGATTGAGGAGGCGCTCAACGCCGCCGAAGTCGGCGACATAATTATCATCGCCGGAAAGGGCCACGAGACCTACCAGGTCTTCAAAGACAGGACAGTGGAATTCGACGACAGAGCCGTCGTTCGCGGCTGGCTGCAATCCATGTCGAAGACCGAGAAATAACGGGTGGAGAAGCTGACGATAGGCGAACTGGCAGAGTTGATCGGGGGCACGCTGCTGATGGGCGACCCCGCCCGCAGGACGACGGGCGTTTCCATCGACAGCAGGACCATCGAGAAAGACGAAGTATTCCTCGCAATCGAAGGAGACCGTTTCAATGGGCACGATTTCGCCGAGGCCGCCGTTAAGCGGGGCGCCGCGGGCGTTATCGGCAGGCGGAGAAAGGTGACGGGCCTCGCCGAAAAACTCGCGGCCCGGCCGGCCTGCCTCGTCGAGGTCGACGAGCCGCTCAGCGCGCTCCACAGGCTCGCGCAGAGGTATCGCGCGAAGTTCGATATCCCGCTCATCGCCATAGCCGGAAGTTGCGGCAAGACTACCACGAAGGACATGCTGGCGGCCATCCTCGGCCAGAAAAGGAAGATCGTCGCGACCGAGGGCAACCTCAACAACCTCATAGGCGCACCCCTCACACTGCTGAGGCTGGGTCCCGACACCGAGACCGCCATCATCGAGATCGCTTCGAACGCCCCCGGAGAGATAGAGCGGCTTGCCCGGATCGTCAGCCCGACGGCCGGAATAATCACCAACATCGGCCCCGTCCATCTCGAGGGATTCGGCACGATCGAGGGCGTTTTCGAGGAGAAAGTCTCGCTCGCCCGCAGCGTCGTGTCGGGCGGATTTCTGGTCGTCTATGAAGACGACGTACCGCCGGAGCGCATAAGACCGATGTTCTCCGGGGAAATCCTCACATTCGGGCTGAGGGAATCGGCCGACTTTCGAGCAAGCGGCATACGGCAAAACATCGAGACCGGCGCAGAGTTCGTGCTCAACGGCGGCGAGAAATTTCGAATACCCGTCGCGGGAACCCACAACGTGCTCAACGCGGTTGCCGCCATAGCGGCTGCAACGCGGCTGGGCATGGATATGGGCCTCATCCGCTCCGGCCTGGAGAAATTCTCCGCATCCGCGATGCGGATGGAGGTGCTCCGCCTGCGCGGCGCCACGATCATCAACGACGCCTACAACGCAAATCCGCGCGCGATGCGGGAATCCATCTCGACCGTCATCGGCACGCAGGCCGAGAGAAAGATACTGGTGCTGGGAGACATGCTCGAGCTCGGCGAGCTGGCGCCCATGGCTCACCGCTCGCTCGGCCAGTTCATCGGTCGCGCGGGGATCGACCTGCTCTATGCCTGCGGAGAATTCGCCGGCGAGATTGTCGACGGCGCTATCGAGACCGGCCTGCAGGCCGAGTGCGCCTTCCGATGCGCCGATACCGACGAAATAGCCGTCTCCGTCAAGTATGTTCTGCGTGAAGGCGATCTTCTGCTGGTCAAGGGATCCAGAGGAATGCGAATGGAGCGCGTGGTTAAACTGCTCTTTGAAGAGAACTGAGTCCGCGGGGCGGCGTACTACCCGTCCTGCACGGACGCAACCCGGAAAGCAAGACGCTGAATGCTGTACCTGATGCTGGCAAAACTGATACCGGCCGTCTCGGCGCTCAACCTGTTTACCTACATAACTTTCAGGTCCGCGCTCGCGGCCGCGACCTCGCTGGGGCTGAGCATTGTGCTGGGTCCCTGGATGATAAGAAAGCTGACAGCCTTCAGGATCGGGCAGAACATCCGCAAAGAGCACGTCGACGAACTGCACAAGATCCATCAGGTCAAAGAAGGCACGCCGACCATGGGCGGCGTCCTCATTCTGACCTCCGTGACTGCCGCCACACTCCTGTGGGCGAATGTGCTCAACAGGCTCGTCGTCATAGCTCTGCTTTGCATGTTATGGCTGGGGCTGGTCGGTTTCGTCGATGATCTTATCAAGATGAGAAACAAGCGCTCGCAGGGGCTCTCGACCAAAGCCAAATTCACGGGCCAGATCCTGCTCGGGCTGACGCTCGGACTGTACCTGTACTACAACCCGACAAACGCGCAGTTCGGCTCCCAGATCGAATTGCCGTTTCTGAAAGGCGCCTTCATCTCGCTCGGGGGTTTTTACGTGCTGTTCGTGATGATCGTGATAGTCGGCGCCTCGAACGCCGTAAATCTCACCGACGGGCTCGACGGGCTCGCGATCGGGTCGGTCGTCATCGCGGTGCTCGCCTACACCGTCATGGCCTATCTTGTCGGTCGCACCGATTTTGCCAGTTATTTGTTCATAACCCACGTCGCCGGGGCCGGCGAACTCGCAATATTCTGTGCAGCCGTCGCGGGCGCCGGGCTGGGATTCCTCTGGTACAACGCGCATCCCGCAGAGGTTTTCATGGGCGATACGGGCGCGCTCGCGTTGGGAGGGGCGCTCGGCACGGTAGCCATACTGATCAAGCAGGAGTTGCTGCTCGTGCTCGTCGGCGGCCTGTTCGTCATAGAGGCGATGTCCGTCATTATTCAGGTTCTCTCATACAAATTGCGGGGAGGCAAAAGAGTGTTCAAAATGGCGCCGCTCCACCACCATTTCGAACTCTGCGGCTGGTCCGAGACCAAGGTCACGATCAGGTTCTGGATCATCGCTGCGATCTTTGCCCTGCTGAGCCTCAGCACGCTTAAGGTAAGGTAGTCATGGCTGCTCTGTCCGGAAAAAAGGCAACGGTGGTGGGATTGGGGCTGAGCGGAGTGGACGCCGCCGAACTGCTCTGCGCAAACGGCGCGCAGGTCGCCGTAACCGATGATAAGACCGAACAGGAACTGAGCGAAGCCATGAAGGCGCTCGACGGCAGAGACATCAGCTACAACCTCGGAGGAATCGACTCGGAGCTGCTGATCATGTCCGACCTGGTCGTAATCAGCCCGGGCGTGCCGTCGAACCTCTCGCCGATCGACCTTGCCCGCAAGGCCGGCGCCGAAATCATCAGCGAGATCGAGCTGGCCTATTCCTTCTGCGAAGAGCCCATCATCGCCATAACCGGCACGAACGGAAAAACGACAACCGCAAGCCTGGCCCACAGCATGGCCGAGCGGGCGGGCCTGAAGGCCGCGCTGGCCGGAAACATAGAGGTGCCGTTTTCGCGCGTGGTCCGCGAGGACAACTTTGATGTCGTCATCCTCGAGGTCAGCAGTTTTCAGCTCGAAAACATCAAGGATTTCAGGCCGATGGTCGCGGCGGTCCTGAATGTGTCTCCCGACCATCTGGACAGGTATGCGGGAATGGAAGACTACCGCGCCGCCAAGGCGCTGATATTCAAGAATCAGGCGGAAGGCGATTACGCGGTGCTCAACCGCGACGATCCGGCCGTTGCCGCAATGGAGGGAGCGGCCGATTCCAGGACGCTCTGGTTCAGCTCCATAGGAGAGATCGAGCAGGGCGCCTTCGTTCGAGGCGCCGCCATCATGACAAAATTCGAGAGAACCGTAAATGAGATCATGAGCATTAACGATGTCCCGCTCCTCGGCTGGCACAACATCGAAAACGTGCTCGCGGCCATAGCGGCGACATTGCCCCTCGAGCTTTCGCCCGAATGCTGCAGGTCCGCCGTCGAGGGTTTTCCGAAGTCCGAGCACAGGCTCGAGAAGGTGAGAGAGATCGATGGCGTCCTTTATGTAAACGACACGAAGTCGACTAACATCGGCGCTCTCGAGCGGTCCCTATCCAGCTTTAACCGTCCCATCATACTCATCGCGGGCGGTCGCGGAAAGAAAAGCAGCTATCGCAATCTCCGTTCACTGGTGGAGATGAAGGTCAGGGCCATGATCACCATCGGCGAGGACGGCCCCCAGCTCGAGGAAGCGCTGGGCGATATCGTTCCGACCCGGAGCGCCGGCACGCTCCCCGAGGCCGTGCGGGAAGCCGCCGAGATCGCCGAGCCGGGCGATTGCGTGCTCCTCGCGCCGGCATGTTCAAGCTTCGACATGTTCAGCAGTTACGGGCACCGGGGGAAGGTGTTCAAGGAGGCTGTGGAAAAGCTATGATGCGCAACCGCGAACTCGGCATCCTCATATTGGTCACGTGTGTGCTCCTTTTTTTCGGGCTCATCATGGCATATAGCGCGAGCGCGCCGGTCGGACAGAAAAACATGGACGACGATTATTACTACTTCAAGCGAATGCTTGCGTTTGCGATGATGGGTCTGATCATAATGCTTGCCACCGCCTCGGTGAGATACGAGACGTGGACGCGACACTGGGCGGTTTTCTACGCCATATCCGTCGTGGCGCTTGCGCTCCCCTTCACATCGATGGGGGTCGAGGGGGGAGTCCGGGTATGGAGGAGTTTCCGTCTGGGGCCCATTACGGTGCAGCCCTCGGAGTTTGCCCGCCTGGCGGCGATTTTTTTCCTCGCCGGCTTCTGCTCACGCAAGGCAGAGAAACTCGACAACCTCAAGAAGGGTTTCATCCCCGCGATGGCCGGCCCGTGCCTGATATGCGTCATGATTCTGGCGGGCCGGGACCTCGGCATCCCCGTCACGATCGGGCTGACGGCGCTTGTGCTGGTCCTGATCGCGGGCGCCAGGCTCTCGCACATAGCGGCGACGATGGGCGCCGCGGCGCTGGCCTTTTTCCTGCTCGTGTTCATCGAGCCGTACCGCATCAGAAGATTGACGATATTCCTCGATCCCTGGAAAGACCCCAAGGACGGCGGGTGGCAGATAATCCAGTCGCTGGCCGCCCTGGGCAGCGGCGGCATTGTCGGCGCAGGCCCGGGACGAGGACTCCAGAAGTACCTGTATCTGCCGGCGGCGCACACCGATTTCGTCTTCTCGATCATTGGAGAGGAGATGGGGCTGATCGGCACGATGATCATAAGCCTGGCCTTTGTCGCGCTCGCCTCGGTCGGATTGAGTATCGCCCTTAAGACCGGCACTCGCGAGGCCTCGTTCCTCGCGCTGGGGATCAGCTTCATGATTTCGATAACCGCGCTGATAAACATGGCCGTGGCGACCGATCTTTTGCCGACCAAGGGCATCACGCTGCCGCTGGTGAGCTATGGGGGCAGCTCGCTTCTGGCCAATATGGCCGCTATCGGAATTCTGATGAACATAGCGAGGTCTTCAACCGAGCCGGAATTGATGGATCCCATCCCGGCGATGAACGCCTCATAGGCAACAGCAACGAGGAGGCCGATGAGAGTCGCACTTGCAGGCGGCGGAACCGGCGGTCACGTGTTTCCGGCGGTCGCCATAGCCGAGGAACTCAGGCGGCGGGACCCGGACCTTCAGCTGATGTATCTGGGCGCGCGCGACTCGGTGGAAGAAAGGACTGCCACAGAGATGATGATACCGTTCCGCTCCATATTCGTCGAGGGAATGGCGGGCAAAAGCGCGCTGAGGAAGGCGTACGCGCTCTTCGGCGCGGGGGTGGGCCTGATTCAATCGATAACGATACTGTCGCGTTTTCGTCCGCAGGCGATCGTCGGCACGGGCGGATACGTCAGCGTGCCGCCGGTGCTCACGGGAAAAATCCTCAGAATCCCGACCCTGATCCACGAGCAGAACTGCGTGCCCGGCAGGGCCAATATCTCGTGCGCGCGGTTTGCCGATGCCGTGGTCGTCAACTACGAGCAATGCGGCCGCTTCTTCGGCTCCAGACCGGTTCACGTCGCCGGCAACCCGATTCGGTCCGAGTTCCTGCCCGAGCGGCTCGAAAAGATCGACGCCGACGAATCGAAACGCAGCCTCGGATTGAGCCCGGGAAAATTTACCGTTTTCTTGCTGGGCGGCAGCCGCGGGGCGCATTCGCTCAATGTCGCGATGCTGGAGGCGCTGCCGCATCTGGATACGCAGCGGGTCCAGCTCATATTCATGACCGGCAAGGAAGACTATCGGCGCGTGCGCGACGCCTGCGAGCGAGCGGGCATGACGGCGGCCGTCTTCCAGTTCATAAACGATATGCCGACCGCATACACCGCCGCCGATATAGCGGTCTCACGCGCCGGGGCCAGCACACTGGCCGAACTCTGCGCAGTCGGCCTGCCGGCGATACTGGTTCCGTATCCTCATTCGGTCGACCGGCACCAGGAGCTCAACGCCCGCACGCTCGTCGAGGCCGGAGGCGCGGAAATGATAATGAACGGCGACCTGCGCGGAGACACGCTCGCCGAGAGGCTCGTCGGTCTATCCGCCGACGAGGCCCTGCTCGGTCGGATGCGGGCGCAGAGCAAGAAATTCGGAAGGCCCGACGCCGCCGAAAAGCTCGTGAACATACTCTTTGAATTGGCTTTCTGACGAGGTCATCGAAGCCGGAGAGAGCGGTTGATTAAGAAAATCACGAAAGTCCATTTTGTCGGAATCGGCGGAATCGGCATGAGCGGCCTGGCCGAGATCCTGCTCAATCTCGGCTATAAAGTGTCGGGGTCGGACCTCAGCCCGAGTTCCATCACCGAGCGGCTCGAGAGTCTCGGCGCAGTCTTTTATGCGAGCCATTCGGCCGAAAATGTGGAGGGCGCGGGCATCGTGGTGTATTCCGCAGCCGTGAGCCCGGAAAATCCCGAGCTCGTCGCCGCGCGGGCGGCCAACACGCCGGCCATACCGCGCAGCGAGATGTTGGCCGACCTGATGCGATTGAAACCGAACGCGATAGCGGTTGGCGGCACCCACGGAAAGACGACGACGACCTCCATGATCGCGCCGATCCTGGAAAAGGCGGATATAGAGTCTACCGCCATAATCGGGGGCATACTCAACCGCAACGGGAGCAACGTTTCGTGGGGCACAGGCGATTTTCTCGTGGCCGAGGCCGACGAGCACGACGGCTCGTTCCTCAAACTTTTCCCGACGATCACCGTCGTCACCAGCATAGACGCCGAGCATCTCGAATACTACGGCACTATAGACGAAATAAAAAGGGCGTTCCTCGATTTCGTGAACAAGATTCCGTTCTATGGCTTTTCGGTCGTGAACGCCGAGGACGAGAATGTCCGGAGCATCCTGCCGCAGATTCGGTCGAGTCACGTCACATATGCGATAAATCATCCCGCCGATCTTCAGGCGGTCGACGTGCGGACCGAGCGCTCGACCCTGACGGATGGCAGATTCTGCGTCGAGCGCATGGAGACCTCCTTCGAAGTGAAGAACGGCTCTGCACTGTTGGGTTCCATCGGCAGGCTGGGTCGCGTGAGGGTCAGGGCGACGGGGACACACAACGTGCTGAATGCGCTCGCAGCCATCGGCATCGGGCTCGGGCTGGGGCTGGCGTTTGACACGATCCAGGAGGGCCTGCTTGTCTACGACGGGGTCGAGCGCAGGCTTCAGGTCAAGGCCAACGACGGGGGGATCCTCGTTGTCGAAGACTACGCTCACCATCCGACCGAGATAGCGGCGACACTCGACGCCGCCTCGAATTTCGGCGCCACGCGAGTGTTGGCCATATTCCAGCCTCACTTGTACAGCAGGACGAAGTTCTTCACCCACGAGTTCGCGCAGGCGCTCATGCCGACATCCAAGCTGCTGGTTACCGAGATATACAAGGCGAGGGAAGAGCCGATGCCGGGCGTGAGCGGCATGAACATCGTCAAGGCGGCCCGCAAGCTCGGCCATCCCGACGCCGAATTCGTGGAGGACAAATGGGCCGTGCCCGACACGGTCGAGGCACAGCTTTGCGAGGGAGACCTCGTGCTCGTTCTGGGCGCGGGCGACATATGGAAGGTGGCCGACGAGATCGCCCAAAGAGTCAAGAAAAGGGCCGCTTCGCTGAAAGGGAGCGGGGCGCAATGAATGCGGGCGCCGTCCGGACCAGGCCGGAGAATATGGGCGTGACTTTTTCCGAAAAAATACGCGAGCGAATGGCGGGCGAGGTCAGGGAGAAGGAGCCCATGGCCCTGCACACCTCCTTCGGCATCGGCGGTCCGGCCGACGTATGGGCCGAGCCCGGCGCCCGCGACGATCTTACCGCGCTGCTCGATCTGTGCGAATCGGAGGGTTTCCCATACATGATTATCGGGCGCGGCACGAACCTCCTCGTGCGCGACGGCGGCATAAGGGGCGTGGTCATAAGTCCCGACAAGGCCTGCGACGGCCTGGCCGTCCACGACGCCGGCATAACGGCCGGGGCGGCAGTCTCCCTGGGGCTTCTTGCCAGGACCGCCGCAAAAAACGGACTTGCGGGTCTGGAATTCTGCGCGGGCATTCCCGGCTCGGTCGGGGGCGGCCTCGCGACGAACGCCGGCGCCTGGGGATGCTGTCTGTGCGAGAAGCTGAAAGGCGCGCTCGTCTACGATCCGAAAAAGCGGCTCGACCGAATGGTTGGCAGGGACGAGATGGATTTCGGCTATCGAAAGAGCAACCTCGCGGCTCTCGGCATGATACTCGAGGCCGAGTTCGAGCTGGAGCGGGACGATCCGCAGGTCATCTCGGATCGAATGAAAGAATACTCGATCCGGAGGAGCGACAGCCAGCCGGTCGGCATGAATAATTCGGGATGCATCTTCAAGAATCCGCCCGACGGCCATGCCGGCGCGCTTATAGACACGCTGGGTTTCAAGGGATACATGTGCGGGGGCGCCATGGTCTCGGATGTGCACGCGAATTTCATAGTCAACACGGGCGAGGCCGAT
>CBDUSG010000052.1:0-10477 GCA_965369575.1 uncultured bacterium
TCTCGCGCGTGCCGACGTTCGACGTCATTATAACGACCGTGTTCCTGAAGTCGACGGCGCGTCCACTGGCATCTGTAAGGCGGCCGTCCTCGAGCACCTGCAGCAGCGTGTCGAAAATGTCGGGATGCGCCTTTTCGATTTCGTCGAGGAGCACGACCGAATAGGGACGTCTCCTGACCTTCTCGCTCAACTGGCCGCCCTCGTTGTAGCCGATGTATCCGGGAGGCGCGCCGACCAGGCGCGAGACGGTGAATTTATCGGAGTATTCGGTCATGTCGATGCGCACGAGCGCGTTTTCGTCGCCGAAAAGGAACTCGGCCAGGGCCTTGGCCATCTCCGTCTTGCCGACGCCAGTCGGGCCGAGGAACAGGAACGAGCCGACCGGCCGCCGCGGGTTCTTAAGTCCGGCCCGTGACCGCTGTATGGCACGGGTGAGGGCCTCGATGGCCTCATCCTGGCCTATTATGCGGTTGTGAATTTCCTCACGCATGTTGAGCAGGCGCTCGGATTCGGATTGCTCCATCTTGAGAATCGGGACGCCCGTCCACTTAGAAACGATGTAAGCGATGTCTTCGTCCGTAACGGTATAGCTGAGGCTCTCGCGGCTCGTTTCCCATTTGATCTGCTGCTGTTCCAGCTTTTCCTTGAGGCGGCGCTCCTTGTCGCGCAAAAAAGCGGCCTTTTCGAACTCCTGTGACCCGATGGCTTCTTCCTTCTCCACTGTGACCTGCTCGATACTGAGCTCGATCTCCTTGAGGTCGGGCGGACGAGTCGTGCTCTTGAGCCTGGCCCGCGAGCAGGCCTCGTCTATGACATCGATGGCTTTGTCGGGAAGAAATCTGTCGGTGATGTACTGGTTCGACAGCCTGGAGGCTGCGACGACGGCCTCGTCTGAAATCTTGACGCGGTGATGGGCCTCGTACTTGTCGCGCAGGCCGTGAATTATCTCGATCGTGTCCTCGACCGATGGCGCCTCGACCGTGATGGACTGGAACCGCCTCGCCAGCGCAGCGTCTTTTTCGATATATTTTCTGTATTCATCGAGCGTCGTGGCGCCTATGCACTGGAGCTCGCCGCGCGAGAGCGCGGGTTTGAGCATGTTCGAAGCGTCCACGGCGCCTTCCGCCGCTCCGGCGCCGACGATTGTGTGCAGCTCGTCGATGAACAGGATGATGTTGTCAGCCTTGCGAATCTCTTTCATGACGGCCTTGAGCCGTTCCTCGAACTGTCCGCGATACTTGGTGCCGGCCACGAGACCGGCCAGGTCGAGGGTGAGCACCCTGCGGTTTGCCAGCAGATCGGGGATAGCCTCGCTCCTGTTGATTATGGCCTGGGCCAGCCCCTCGACTATCGCCGTCTTGCCCACGCCGGCCTCGCCTATGAGTACCGGGTTGTTTTTGGTGCGCCTGCTGAGTATCTGTATCACGCGCTCGATCTCGTCCCCGCGCCCGATCACCGGGTCGAGCTTGTCTTCGCGGGCCAGCGCGGTGAGGTCCCTGCCGAAGGCATCGAGCGCCGGTGTCTGCGTCTTCTTCGATGATTCGGACGATGTGGAGAACTTGCTCGCCGGTCCTCCGAGCAGCTTGACGATTTCGCGCTGCACCTTTTCGACGTCTACCTTCATGTTTTCGAGCACATGGGCGGCTATTCCCTCCCCCTCCTTTATGAGTCCGAGCAGCAGATGTTCCGTTCCTATATAGTTGTGACCGAATTTTCGAGCCTCTTCGACGGAGAGCTCCAGCACTTTTTTGGCCTGCGGATTGAATGGAATTTCTCCCACCGACACGGTGGAAGGCCCTTGCTCGACGAGTTTTTCGACCTCGAGCCTGAGCGTTTTAAGGTCGACGCCGAGGTTCGCGAGAGCGGCCGCGGCTATGCCCTCTCCCTCTTTGACGAGCCCGAGCAGCAGGTGTTCGGTGCCTATGTAATCGTGGTTGAACCGCATTGCCTCTTCGCGTGCGAGCTGAATCACTTTGCGCACGCGTTCGGTGAATCGGTCAAACATGCGACATCACCCCTCTCCGTATTTCAGAGTCTCCCTGAGAAGTTTCGCGCGCTCGATGTCGCGCTCCAGGGGGCCCAGATGTTTCGGGAACCGTTTTTGTAAATGAGCGGGCTGGATTCTTATCAGCAGGGCATCCAGCGTGTCCGCCTTTATGCCCGGAATCAGTCCGAAATAAATGCCGAAGCGAATGCTGGAGAGCAGCTCCATAGCCTCGCGGACGCTGAGTATCTTCGCCGACGAGATTACAGCGATTGCCCTGCCGACTCTGTCCTCGACAACAATTTTTTCATTTTTTATCAGGTCATCCCTTGCGCCTCTTTCCTGATCGATCAGGTTCCGCGTAAGCTTTTCGGTGGCCTCGACGATCTCTTCCTCGGGCTTTCCCATTGTGGCCTGGTTCGATATCTGGAAGTAGTCGCCGAGCATCTCGGAGCCTTCGCCGTGAATGCCCCTTATCGCCAGGTTCATTCTTGAGGCCGTCTGGAAAACCTTGACGATTCGCTTCGTGATTATGAGCCCCGGCAGGTGGATCATGATCGAGGAGCGCAGCCCCGTGCCTGCGTTGGACGGGCACGCCGTGAGGTATCCCCACGGCTGCCTGAAGGCGAAATCGAGATGGCTGTCCAGCTCGTCGTCTATCGAGCTGAGCTCCCGCCACGCCTCGGACAAGAGCAGCCCCGAGCCCAGCACCTGCATGCGAAGATGATCCTCCTCGTTTATCATTATGCTGATGCGCTCCGAGTCGTCGACGATTACGCCTTTTTCCCCGCCGCTCTTGGCGAGGTCGCGGCTTATCAAAAAGCGCTCCATCAGGAACTGACGGTTGATCATCGTGGTGTCTTTGAAGCCGTAGTATCGCGTGTTCTTGAGGCTGGAGCACCTGCCCGCGCAGCTCCGAGCAAGCGAGATTATGTCTCTGAGCTGCTGCTCGGTGCAGTGGCTGGAAAAGGGGAAGCCCTTCAAGTTCCTCGCCAGCCTTATTCTGCTGCTGAAGACGATGTCCGAGTCCGGCCCCTTTTCCTTGAGCCAGTGGCCGAGGCTCGACACCATTTGCTCGAACATTCTTTTTTCGGTTCCTCTCTGCTGCAGACCGGGCGGTTGCGCCCATATGTTTTCGGCCTATGTGTTTTCGTATTGTCTGATCTTGTCCCTGAGCTTTGCGGCGCGTTCATAATTCTCGGAAACGATCGCATCCTGCAGGTCCTCTTGCAGGCGCCTGAGTTCATTCTTCAGGTCGAGCTTTCTCTCGGCCGGATGCGGGATCTTGCCCCTGTGCTGTGTGGCGTCGTGAACGCGCGAGAGCAGCGGCTCGAGAGAAACGGACAGCGCCCCGTAGCAGTCGCCGCAGCCGAGCCGTCCCTTTTCGCGAAGGGTGTCGATGCCGGTACCGCATGTAGGGCATTTCGCGTGCCTTAAGACATCCTTTTCACCGAGCGTCCCGGTGAGCGCGGCGAGCGACTTGTCCAAGCCGGATTCGCTCACGCCGGTTCCCTGCATCTCGCGAGCCTCAAAGCAGGCCTGGCACAGCCGCAGCTCGGTCACGACATCGTTGATTATTTCCTTCAGTCGGATCGAGGCGACCTTGTCTTTACAGATGTGGCAGATCATTCAGCATTCCTCTATTCGGCCGTCAACCATGCGCAGCGAGCGGGTGGCCGCTTGCGCGAACGACGACTCGTGAGTGACGATAACGAAAGTAGTTCCATATTCCTCGTTCATCCGGTTTATCAGCCTGTATATATCACGGCTGTTGCTCTCGTCGAGATTTCCGGTCGGCTCGTCGGCGAAAACCACTTCGGGCTCGTTTATGAGCGCGCGCGCTATCGCCACCCTCTGTTGTTCGCCTCCGGACAGGGCCTCCGGCTTGTGCGTTTCCCGCTCGCTCAACCCCACTGATGCGAGCAGACGGCGCGCCCTCTCGCGGGCGTCTTTGAGTCTCCTTCCGGCGACCATGGCGGGGAGAACCACGTTTTCCAGGGCTGTGAACTCGGGCAGCAGATGATAGAATTGGAAGATAAATCCGATTCGTTCATTGCGCAGGCCGGCGAGCGCCTTATCGCTCAGGCCGCCGACGCTCAAATCTCCATAGCTGACCGTTCCGCCCGTAGGCCTGTCGAGGGTTCCGAGAACGTGGAGCAACGTGCTCTTGCCGGCCCCCGACGGTCCATGTATCGCGATCACCTCCCCCGGTTCGACAGCGATGTCCACACCCTTAAGCACATTCAGCTTTACGCTTCCGACCGTGTATGTCTTCGTCAGGCCTTCGGCCGCGATTCGCTCACTCATATCGCAACGCCTCGACGGGGTCGAGCCTTGAAGCCTGCCACGCCGGGTAAAGCGAAGCCACGAGGCACAGGATAATAGCGCTGGCGACAATCCAGCACGTATCCGAGACGCTCGTATCCACCGGAATCTTGTCGAAATAATATATGTCGCTTGGGAACAGCTCGATACCGAACGTCCTTCCCATAAAGTTTACCACTGAATCGAGTGAATTAGCAAGTGCATATCCGAAGATGACCCCGAGAAGGGTTCCGACGCCTCCGACGAGCAGGCCGTCTATCACGAATATTGCCATTATGCTCGGGGACGGAGCCCCTATGGACTTGAGGATCCCGATGTCGCGCGTCTTTTCCATCACGATCATTATGAGCGTGCTGGCGATGTTGAATGCGGCCACGACGATTATGAGGATCAGGATGACCCCCATGATGATTTTTTCGTGCCTGAGGGCGGCGAAAAATGTGCGGTTCATGTCCATCCAGCTTCTGGCCCAGAGGTCCCCGTCGAGCCTGCGCGATATCGCGGCGGCGACCGCGTCGGCCTCGAATGGGTCCTCGATTTTGACACCGACGCCCGCTATTGTTCCAGGAACCCCGAAAAGCCGTTGCGCCTGCTCCAGGGTAACGAAGCAGAGCGTGGAGTCGTATTCGAACATGCCGGACCTGTAAAGTCCCGTCACCTCTAGATTTTTCTTGTATGGCATCTCGCCGGTCGGAGTGGAAACGAAATACGGCGAGATGACCCTGACCGTATCACCCGGCCTCACTCGTAGCTGCCTTGCAAGTTCTGTGCCCAAAACGATGCCGTCCTCGGTCAATTCGCCCCTGAGATACTCGGTGAAACGCGACACTTTCTGCTCCTCATCCGCGAGGATCCCGCGGATCCCGGATCCCAACACGCTGGACTCGGAGCGAATCAGCACCTGGCCCGCGAAAAACGGGGCGGCGCCGACGACTCCGGGCATGGTTCTTATGTCGTCGATCACCTTGGCGTAGCCCCTCATTCCGCCATCGCGGCCGACCACGATGTGCGATGAGGTTCCGAGCACGGTGCTGAGCAGTTTTTTGTCAAAGCCCGTCATCACGCCGAGCACGACGATGAGCGCCGTCACGCCGATCATCACGCCGAATATGGAAAAGAGCGTGATCAGCGAGATGAACATATTCTTGCGTTTGCCGCGCAGGTACCTGAATCCCACGAAGAACTCGAACCGCACGGGCTAGTCCTCCCGGTCCGTGGACTCGGGCGTCCGCAATTGTGGGAACAGTATCACGTCTCTGATCGTCGGCGAGTCCGTAAGCAGCATCACCAGCCTGTCGATACCCACACCGAGGCCGCCGGCGGGCGGCATGCCGTATTCGAGCGCAGTTATGAAGTCCTCGTCGAGCCTTTGGGCCTCTTCGTCACCGAGTTCTCGCAGCTTCATCTGCGCCTCGAACCTCGCCCTTTGCTCGAGCGGGTCGTTAAGCTCGGAAAATGCGTTGCCGATCTCGATCCCTCCGATATAGGGCTGGAAACGCTCGGTGAGGTGGGGCTTGCCCCTTTTCCCCTTCGCGAGCGGCGAAAGTTCCATGGGATGGTCGATTATGAAAGTCGGCGTTATGAGTTTCGGAATCACGAAGGTTTTCAGCATTTCGTCGCAGATCTTGCCGTAGCCGGCTCCCTCATCGATATCCAGGTTCAGGTGCGCGACCGCCTCTTGAGCCACGGCGGCACGGGTCTCGGGCTCCTCGGCCGTGGATTCCAGGTCGACGCCCGAATGTTCCTTTATCGCCTCGAAAAATTGTATCCGCGGCCAGGGAGGTTTTACGCTTATCTCGTTCCCCTGATAAACGAAGGCGTCGCCGCCCGTGACCTCCTGCGCGACGCGGCTCACCATCTCCTCGACGAGCTCCATGACGGCCTCGTAATCCACATATGCCTCGTAAAGCTCGAGCATCGTGAATTCCGGATTGTGCCTCTGCGACAGGCCCTCGTTGCGGAAGTTGCGATTGATCTCGTACACCTTCTCGAAGCCGCCGACGAGAAGGCGCTTCAGGTACAGCTCGGGGGCGACTCGAAGGTATTGGTCTCTGTCAAGGGCATTGTGGTATGTTACGAACGGCCGGGCCATCGCCCCTCCCGGGATCGGATGCAGCATCGGCGTTTCGACCTCGATGAATCCTCTCGCATCGAGGAATTCTCTGACGGCTTTGACGATGCGGCTGCGGGCGCGGAAGGTCCGCCTGACGTCTTCGTTCGAGAGGAGATCGAGGTAGCGCTTCCGCAGGCGTGTCTCGACGTCTTTGAGGCCGTGCCATTTCTCGGGGAGCGGGCGAAGAGATTTGGTCAGCAGCGAAAAATCCAGCGCCCTCAGGGTCGTCTGGCCCGTGCGGGTGGAGAACATTTCGCCCTCGGCCCCGATGAAATCGCCTATGTTGAGGAGCTTTGTGATGAAGTCGTGCCGCTCGTCACCGAGGTCGTTCTTGCCGAAAAAAATCTGGAGCCTCCCCGTTTCATCCCCGAGGTCGGCGAAGGTGGTCTTGCCGTGGAACCGCAGCGCCAGCAGCCTGCCGGCGAGCCTGACGCGAGGCCCTTCATCACCCGAGCGTTTTTCATATGCCTCGCACGCCTCCTTTATCGTATGCGTCCGGGGATACGAGTATTTGAACGGCTCTTCCTTCGTCTCACGGATGCGGGCGAGCTTTTCCAGGCGCTGCCCGTACAGATCCTGTTTTTCTTCCATTCAGAAATTACCTTTCGAGCGGCGGATTCGAGCCATTATAGTTTCCACCGACGAGGGGTGTCAAGGCTGTCGGAACCGTAAAAAGACGCCGCCTCGGCGATGCCCGCCGAAGCAGGCCGCGACACCGGGGAGGCAGGAATTCGGCGCTGTGAGGCCGTCGGGTCCGGCGCCGTGTGTATTTTTCCGGATGCCTTATTTGACGAATCGCTTTTGCAAATAGCCGCTGATGAACGCATCGAGATCGCCGTCGAGGACAGCGGTGACGTTTCCGATCTCGATGCCGGTCCTATGGTCTTTCGCCATCTGGTAAGGCTGAAGCACGTAGGACCGTATCTGGCTTCCCCACGCGATTTCTTCCTGCTTGTCCCTCTGGGCGGCGATCTCCGCCTGGCGCTCTTTTTCGTAGTGGTCGTACAGCCTGGCGCGCAGCAGCTTCATGGCGGCCGCGCGGTTTTTGTGCTGCGATCTCTCGCTCTGGCACTGGACAACTATGCCGGTCGGGGCGTGCGTGATGCGCACGGCCGAGCTTGTCTTGTTGACGTGCTGGCCGCCTGCGCCGCTGGCCCTGTAGGTGTCTACGCGCAGGTCACCGTCGTTGATTTCCACGACAATGTCATCATCGACCTCGGCCAGCACCTCGACTGACGCGAACGAGGTGTGCCTCCGCTTATTCGCATCGAACGGCGATATGCGCACCAGCCGGTGGACTCCCGTCTCGCCCTTGAGGTACCCGTAAGCGTAGAGGCCGCCGACGGTGAACGTCGCGCTTTTTATGCCGGCCTCGTCGCCGTCGAGCGAGTCGATGATCTCGGCCTCGTAGCCGCGCCGCTCGGTCCAGCGCATATACATCCGGAGCAGCATGGCGGCCCAATCGCACGACTCGGTGCCTCCGGCGCCGGAGTGGACGGTGACGATCGCATTGTTCGGGTCGGTCTCGCCGCTGAGCATGCTGCGGCGGGCCCATTCGTCGACCTCTTTTTCCAGTTCGTCCAGGTTAGCCCGGATTTCGTCCTCGAGCGACTGGTCGTCCTCGAGTTCCGTCAACTCGATGAGTTCGGAGAGCTCGTCGCCGCGGCCCTCGAGCTCCTGCGCCTCGCCGAGCGACGCCTTGAGCGCACTCAACTTCTTGAGGGTCTGCTGGGCCGAATCGGAATCATTCCAGAAATCAGGCTCGCCGGCCTTTTTCTCGAGTTTTTCTATCTGCAGTTTGACGGAGGCGGGGTCAAAGGCAATCACTCACCTGAGTGATATTCCGGCGAATCGTCTCTACTCGCTCTTTACATTCGATGCACATTGTGGTGGTCTCCGGCCCGGCTCGGGCAAAGTTATGGGTTAACGAACTTCAAATAGAAATAAAACAGCGGCGCCGCGAACGCAAGGCTGTCGAACCTGTCGAGGAAGCCGCCGTGTCCCGGCATCAGGTTTCCCGTGTCCTTGAGACCGGCGTCGCGCTTCAAATATGATTCGCAGAGGTCGCCCACCATGCCCGCCACGCCGATCCCCGCCGCAACAAGCAGATAGCCGGGAAGCCCGAGGTCGGGGAAAAGGGCGATTTCGAAGTTGTCGAGCAGCAGGCCGGTGTCCCTGATCAGCAACGCGCCGATGAGTGTCAGCGCGAGCCCGCCGATTGCGCCCTCGACGGTCTTATTGGGGCTGACGGTGGGCAGCAGCTTGCGCTTTCCCCATGCGGTTCCGGCGAAAAACGCGCCGCCGTCGCCCAGCCACAGAAATATCAGCAGCATTATAACATATCCGGCGCCGCCGAAGTTTACGCTCGCCTCGCCGCCCTCGAGCGGGAGCATGCGCAAAGAGATGATGTGGCTGCACAACCAGCCGACGTAGATTATCCCGAACACGGTGACGGAGATGTTTGCTATCGCGTCACGCGCGGTGCGCGCCATGGCGAAAGTGCAGACGATTATCGTGGCGGCCGCGAGCGAATACAGCATCGAAAGCGGGCGCCCGACCCACGCCAGCAGGCAGATTGCGATCGAGCAGGACGAGCCGATGACGCTGTGGGGCGCCAGCCCCCGAGTGCGGGCCATGGCGTAGAATTCCACCATGCCGATCGTTATCAATGTGGTCACGAACACGGCGAAGAACCGCGGAAAGAGCAGGCATGTGCCCAACCCTACGGGCATGCCGATCGCCGCGGAGATATACCGCATCTTCAGGCTTCCGCTCTCAGCGCTCAAGTGCCGATGCCTCCGAACCGACGATCCCTGTCCTGGTAGTCGATGATTGCGCGGCAGAAGTCATCTTTGGTGAAATCGGGCCACAGGATATGGGTGAACCAGATTTCCGAGTAGGAAAGCTGCCAGAGCATGAAGTTGCTCAGTCGGAATTCGCCGCTGGTGCGTATGAGCAAGTCGGGTTCGGGGCAATCGGGCAGGTACAGGTGCTCGGCGAAGAGCTTTTCGTCCACATCGGAGGGATCAAGCTCGCCTGTTCGGCAGCGGTCGACGATCTTGCGGACGGCGTCCACTATCTCCGTGCGTCCGCCATAGCTCAAGGCGAGCACGACGGTCATCTTGTCGCAGTGGGCGGTCTTTTCCATGATTTCCCGTATCTCCGCCTGCACCCTCGAGGGCAGCATCTCGATGCGGCCGATCACTTTCATACCGATCTTATAGTGGAGCATCTCTTCGAGCTCGTCCTTGATGAACTTCCTGAGCAGGCCCATGAGGGCGTTTATTTCTCTCTTTGGACGCTTCCAGTTCTCGTTCGAGAAAGTGTAGAGCGTGAGATAGCGTATCTCGAGCTCGCGCGCCGCTTCGACAACTTCGCGCACCGCGTTGGCGCCTGCGCGGTGGCCCTCGATGCGCGGCATGTTCCTTTGCTTCGCCCACCGGCCGTTGCCGTCCATGATGACCGCGACGTGCCGGGGCAGCCTTGTCGGGTCTATCCGCGCTTTCAGGTCACGCGAAATCGACTCTTCCGGGCCGTCAAAAAGCCGCTTCCGTTTCAATATTCTCGCCATATCTTGATCGTCTAGAATCCTTGTTCCGGAGCAAGTCCTGCTGGTGGGATACCGCCTGCTTTCATTATACATTCGGCGATTTTTAAAGTCAATAAGCGGTCGAACCGACTCTTATTCGGGAAAGTCGCCGGCCGAAAAGTGTGCGCGGCCTGTCGGTTCTTGCAAATGCAGGCCTCATCTGGTAGAATTGCGCCGCCCCGAATTACCATGATATCTTTCAGTCCCCGGACGGAGGTATTTGCCGTGATCGATTTTGAACTGCCGGAACAGATCGTAGCCGCACAGAAAGAAATACGCGAAATGGCCTTGGAACACATGAGACCGATCGCGCGCGAATACGATGAGAAGGAGCACGAGAAACCTTGGGACTACATCAATTTCAGATGGGAAACCGTCAAAAAGGAAGTCGCTAAACAACTCGAGGTCCTTGAGCAGACCGACGAGGAGCGAAAGCAGGCCATGAAGAACAAGGTCGCCGCGGCCG
>CBDUSG010000053.1:0-10392 GCA_965369575.1 uncultured bacterium
GAGATCAAGGCGCTGCGGCGCCTCCGGCACCACTTCGGACACATCTCGCTCAGGAGCTTTCTCAATTAAGGGGCCCGGCGTCGAAAACAACAGATGAATGACCGACAGAGCGGCCGCATCGGCAAAGATGCGGCCGCTTTCCTTTTTTCATCCCGCCGACGCTACTGCCCCCGCCTCACCTATTAATTCGTCGATCTCGAAAATTCCATTATCGCTCTGGGCACTGCCGGTCGCGATGGATGGAGCCTCGGCGAAGTCGTCGAGAAACCGCGCATAATTTGGAAAAGTGGAGCTTCGAAAGGCAATGATAAATCGAGGGGTTTCTTAGATCGGAATTCATGTGGCCGTTGCGGCCGCTCTGCATTGAGCCTTCTGATATTCTCGCTCCTCGGCATGCAAATAGTTTCCATCGCGCTCCAAATGTGATAAAATGTGTATGAGTGCTGGAGGAAGCGAATTAAGCCTCCGGGCCGGCGATTCTCACGAATTTTGTCATCGAGGACAATCGATATGTCCGGTGATTCAGAAAGGAGATCGAACAATGGCCGCTTTCAGAATGTTCGAAGGACTGAGTAAGCTTGAAATCAATCGCGTCTTCGGCTTGGGCGTGGTTCGCGCGTTCGATGAGGGAGAACTGATTTTCCGCAAAGGCGAAGTCGGCCATGAGATGTATGTAATACTGACGGGGAAGATAGATGTTGTCGATGAGCTGGGAACGAATATTGGGGTTATCGCCGAGCTGGCGCCCGGCGAGCTTCTTGGAGAAATTGCTGTGTTTGGAGATTCGCATACACATTCCGCGCACGCAATAGCCCAGGAACCGTCGCAGGTTCTCGTGCTGAGCGAGGAGATATTGACGGAGCTGCTTGAACACGAGATTCCAAAGAAATTCCTCGTCCTCATCATCAGGATGCTATGCAATCGGCTCCGGACTACCAACAGTATGTACATGCGGGCAAGGTATGGAGACAAGCTCGTTCCGAAGCGGAAAGCGCCTGCGTGAGGCCCGCAAAAAAGGGCAATCGCGGAAATTCCTCTGATCGTCCGAACAATAACCTCCCTTCGCGTGCCTGTCAACGAGATAGCTGTTCTCCCAATGTGCCGCCCGATGATTCATGCCTTGGAAAAAGGCGGCAATTCTGCTGGAATGAGCCGATCCTGACAGCCTTGTTCTCAGAAAAGCCTGTCCGGGCCGGCGCAGAGGCGACCGCCTTGGTCCTGACCGGACGACTTGTTGCCGCCAAACCTGCCCGAAATTGCGACAATTTTTCTCGTCACGGGTTTTTATCCGATTTTTTCGACTGCAATGCCGGAAAGGCGCGCGAGATCTTCCTGGAGCACTCGCCTGTGGGTTGACTCCTGGCTTTCGCGCGCCGGGAATTAAGATTATGATAAAAAAGATTGACTGATCATGTCATGTATGCTATGATTTATAGCGCATTATTCAGTTGTAACGTAAGAAACTTCTTGCAAATTTCGATGGACTGTCTTCCCCCCCCCATGAAGAACGGCGCCTATGTTGAGACGCTATCGGACGCTCTGTGGAAATGCATCATACGCGACCCCGAAAATTCTGGCCTAAGCTTGTAAGCCTCCTTCTCATCCAAATAATACTTCTGCTTCTGTCGCCGCCAAACCTTTCGGCGGCCGAGGCCGAGGAATCTGGAGCATCTGCAGCTCCCGAACAAATCTCGCGTGGATCGGCAGTTGTGTACGTAATTGACAAGTCGTCAAGTATGCTATGGATATTCGACGAACTCAGGGAAAATCTGAAGGAGGCGATCGGTAAGCGCGGTCCCGGCGACTGCGTCTCAATTATCCTGTTTGGTGATAGCGCTACTATTTTGGCTTCGTTCAAATCGATGGATGATAAGAAAAAAGAAACCATGTCCGTGCTCTTGGACACCGTTTCGCCCGATTCGCTTTATACGAATTTGGGCCTGGGGATAAGGCGAGGGACGGAATCTCTGCATCAATATTTCCGGGATGGGCTTGCCGAGAATTACACTCTGATTCTTGTGACCGACGGCAAGGATCATCCGTCGCCCCATTCTGTTCGTGATCTCACGATCGAGGAGGCGCTTACGCAATTTCCCGATTTTTTGCCCGGGCAACAATGGTCGCTGCGCTATATTGCTCTAAAGGGCCAGGTCGATCCTAACCTGCTCGCATTGGTAAAAAAATATCGCGGCGGCTTTTTGGATGTCGATGAGGCCACTCGATCCTCCAAATCGACCGAAATAGAAATTGTCGGCGCCTTCGTCGAGAACCTTGAAAAGTGGGAACTTCTTGAGGTCGAGATAATCGATCAAATGGGAGAAGTAAGAATAAAAAGGGGGGAACAGGCGTGGATGTCGATTCCCGCGGGAAAGCGTCATAAGCTCTCGCTCGGGGATCAGGTAGCCGTAGAACCTTCCTCCAAGGCCGTCATAAGTATCAGGGGCGTCGGAAAAATAGGGCTGAAGGAACAGACCGAGATCAGCCTCGAGAGTTTGCAAAAAATGCCTCTGGACCAGGGAACCACCGTCAGATTCAGGTTGCGCGAGGGAACCCTTTGGAACGTAGTAAACGCGCCTTCAGATGATTCACTCACATATGAAGTGCTGACTCCCATCGCTCTTACCGGCGTGCGGGGCACGATTTTCAGGGTTTCTTTCGATACAGAATTATTCGAGCAGAGCATTGCCGTCATTGAAGGCCTGACCGAGGCAAGCTCTCTGGAGGAACGCCCGACATTCAGGAGTTTTCTGCTGAACGACGGAACCTATTCGGCGGTCTCGCAAACCGAGGAACCTCCGGAGGTGAGGCCGGTCCCTATAGAAATAGTCCGCGAGTGGCGAGTATGGAAGAAATCCCTCCTTGACGAAACGCCTCTGCGCCGAATTGACTTTAAGCTCGGGCAGTATAAATCAGCGCGAATGTGCAGAAGAAGCAGGCAGGAAGCCGACGGCGGGGCCTGCGTTCCACTTAATCTGCTGGAATTTGGACCGTTGACACCCGGGAAAACTGAGAATCAAGAGATAGTTCTGAATCTCGAGGAGCCCGTGAAGTCGCAAGACGTAGAAATAGTGGCCATGTTCGATCTGAAACTGCCGCCGGGAATAGTGTATCGTACAAACGTGAATATGGCGAAGCTGTCCGAATTACTTGTGACGGTCTCGGTAGATTTGAAAGTAGACGAAGCCGCTCGCCTTCCGGGTAACGAGCAATGGAGAGGGAGACTCATTCTTATGAGCAATGATGAATCCATTGTTTTCCCGAAGAAAGGAATAGTGCCCGTGGTAGCGTTTACTGCCCCCATAGAACTATCTGCGCCCCCGAGGAAGCAAGTCCGCCTTTTCTCCACGGAGTTAAGCACTCCATGGAGTCTGCTCGGATTGATCATCGGCATCCCCGTGTATTTTGTCCTCTTGATACTGGCTATTCGATTCGTGGATTATGGAGATTTCAGAAGAAGATCCGCTCACTTAGTCGGACTGCTCGTAGTACTGGAAAGACCGAAAGACTTTGAGCTGGACAATATCGACCTAAGCGATCTCGGCAAGGCTTCTAAAAAGTCAGTTTTGAGTCTGGGAAGGAACCCGGAAGCCGACATCTGTATTCCTCACGACAGCGTAGAGGTATCCCATGCGGAAATTCGTCCCGGACGAGAGGGCAAGCCGCCTCCGGTTTACATAATGCCGGTCGGAGTCAGCGATATAAAAGTCAATAACTTTCTTATTAACAGGGAAGTCCTGATCAAGGACCGGGACATTGTCGATATCGGTGCTTTTCAATTCCTTTATACGTCGTCGCTTCTGAAACAGGTCGTAATTCATTATAGAGACGGCAGAGTGATGTATGGAACGCTTCTGACCTGGAATATCGAGGAAGAGGGATTTATGTTTCAGCCTGCAGGTAAATATATCGACGAATTGGCTTATTTTGCAGTCTTCGATCACCTGAAGGGAGTTTTTTTCGTCAAGGATTTTGATACGGAGATAGCAAAGAGGATACAGGTTTCCCATAACCTTGCCATCGGGAGCTCCGTCGTCATCAACTTCTCAGACGGCGAAACAATTGAAGGTAATCTAGTGGGAGATTACAGCCCCACTGCTCCGCGGTTTTATATGGCGCCCAAGCTTGAAAAGGGCAAGGAAGAGAGCACATTATTTATTCTTGTTGAAAAGGAATTCACATCGAATATCACGCTCTGTGACGACTGATGTCGATATCCGGATAAGAAACTGGAACCATGCGCCTCATTTGAGGGTGAAGTCAGCCGGATTGGAAGCGCGAAACAGGGACATTGACCATCGCGCGCATCTGTCGATGGCGGGGCGCGATACGAGGACATACAGATATATTCGCGGAGCGGTACTTGGATCTCATAACATTGCGCATGAACTTGCGGTGTGCCCCTGTCTGGTTTTGCCTTTTCGGGCAGCCATTTTGGAGACCATGCGCGGCATGTCAACCCGCCTGATTCCTGGTGGATGACTCGCTTTTATTCGACTGATCTCAGCGAAGAAGGCCATGAGCAAGGGGCCAGCGATTAATTGCATGTTGACCTGCAGATGTGGTAAAATTTGATGTGTCCTAACATTCATAATGTTACTGGTTTGCACTGATTATCTGACTTGGCCGGCTCTTTGCCGAAAACTCCGGCACTGTTCCGGCACGCCCGCAGGGATCTTGAAAACACAGACCGCCATGGCCCATATCCGCAATGTCAGGTCACGAAGCACTGTACTTGCCCTATTCGTGCTCATCGGCATTTCCCTTGCAATCACCCCGAATGCAGACGCGGAAGATATCCGGCCGGCGCCGGCGACGAACCGTACAGAAGGCGGGGCTGCGGTCGTGTACGTGATCGACAAATCCACGAGCATGCTCTGGATCTATGAGGACCTGAAAGAAACCCTAAAGGAGGCCATAGCAAAAAGTGAGCCCGGTGACAGCCTCACGGTCATATTGTTTGGAGACAGTGTTACTACGCTTGCCTCCTATAAGACTATGAACGAATCCAAGAAGCAGACCGTCTCCAACCTGCTGGATTCAATTTCTCCGGACTCCTTTTATACTAATCTGACGCTCGCGGTCGGGCGGGGAACGGAATCGCTTTACGGTTATTTCAACGACGATATCGCCGAGAACTACACGCTGGTCCTGGTGACAGACGGCAAGAACCATCCGTCCCCCAAACTCGCTCCGGATTATTCCATCGAGGAGGCGCTCACACAATTTCCGGATTTTCTTCCGGGACAGCAATGGTCTCTTCGATACGTTGCTCTGGAAAGCCAGATTGATCCGGAACTGTTCTCGATGGTTCAGAAATATGGCGAAAGCTTTTTTGATGTGGAAAAGATCGCCGAGATGTCCGATACAACCCAGGCCGAAGTTGTCGGAGGCATCCTCACGGACTCATTGGTCTGGCAGGCGTACGGGGCCGCTGTGACCGACCAGTCGGGCATCGTATCGGTCAAGAGGGTCTACGAGGAAACTTGGACGCCGCTCAGGAAAGGCTTAAAGGAAAAGCTGTATTCGGGCGACGCCATCTCCGTTGAAACCGGCTCCAGGGCGGCCCTGAGCCTGGGCCCGATCGGAACGGTGGGCCTGATGGAAAACACGGAGATTCGCCTTGAAAATCTGCAAAACCAGCCCGTGAAGAAATCATTCACGATCAAGTTGAAGCTGGAGGGCGGGACAATCTGGAACTCCGTCGACGCCCCAAATGGTGGTTCGCTTGACTATGAGATTCTGACGCCAATCGCCGTAACGGCCGTGAGAGGAACAGTACTAAGGGTGGAACTCGACAAGGAAGCCGGCAGGCAGAGCGTCGCGGTTGTAGAGGGGACGGTGGAAATGAGTTCTCTTAAGGAGGAACCGGTATTCGATACCCTTACCCTGCAGGGCGGAACATATATGGAGATAGTAGCCGGTGAACAGCCTTCACCACCGAAGCCGATCCCGAGCGAAATCCTGATCGAGTGGGCCAGATGGATGAAAGCTCTGGTTTGGAGGAATCCGTTCTCGCGCATAAATTTCAATACGGTGCGGGTCACCCCGGGTGTGGTAATGGTTACCATGGGACCTGTGGCGCCCGGGGGAGAATTCAATCGGTATATCCCGATCAAATTCAGCGAAGAATACTATGGGAAGAAGACAGTCTCGGCGGAAGTTGTCATTGATTTGCCGCCCGGTATCGAGGCGAGCGTGAAAATCATCGACATCGAGGATGACAAGCTGATGAAGAACATCCTGCTTTCCATCGAGTGCTCCCCTTATCTCAGGTACTCCGGCTCGAGTGCATATCAAGGTCAGATACGGCTCATGGCTCCCGGCTCAGACCTGAGATTCACAAGAGCCTATATAGACCTGGAAATCCTTCATCCTCCGCCCAGACTCTATGCTTTAAGAAAACATATCACGCCTCGTATCAGGGCGTTAATCGCCACTGTAGGGTCTGCTCTTCTATTTTTCGGGCTGTTGCTCGTCTGGATCAAAAGGGATGAGCTTCTCGAATTGAAAAGGAAGGCGACCAATTATCTGCGCGACAAGATGGTCAAGACCAGGCTGATTCACGTTCTCCGGGCCAGGCCGATAGGACTGCTCGTCCCATGCGAGGCGCCCGCGGGAGTCGGTCGGCGGCCGTATGACCTTCCGAAATTGTCGCGCGCAAAAGATACGGTCATTTTAGGAATCGGGACGGACCCTTCAAATTCGATCATCCTGTCGCACCCATCGATCCAGCCCCTGCACTGCACGATTTGGGCAGGCCGGAAGAGGAATCCCACCCGAGTATACATTGAACCATGCTCGGACGGACACTTGGCCGTAAACGGGGAGCGGACGAAGGAGTATAGACAACTGCAGGACAAAGACATTGTTGAAATTGGACAATGCCGCTTCAAATTCGTAGACAGACAGACCGAGCATCAGGTCCGGGTATGCATGAACGATAAAACCGTTTACGATGGAAGATTGGAATTCTGGGATCTCAGTCAAAGCGTCTTCTATATGACCCACATTTCGGGCGAGCAGGAAAAATTCCTGGCGCTTTCCTTCAGCGATGTCCGTTACGTTCAGTTCTACCGCGATGAAAGCGAACGCAAAGTTGACATACTCGTGCGGGGCGATCAGAAATCCAAAAAGTGGAAAGCGGTAACGGTTACCCTCACAAACGGTAAAAAGTTACACGGATTCGTGGACAAGAAATACCGGCACAAGAAATCCGCCGACATTTCCCTCCACAGCCTTTCCGAGGGATCGGATATTCAGTATACTTATATTCCGGGAAACAGCATTGAGGCGCTGATAATCGAGGATTCTCCTCAGGGCGCGTAAGAGCGATGAGCAACAAACCCACTGGCAAGGGGCGAGACTTGGAATCCCAGGCGCCGACGCGCGCCGGGGAATCCGGCGAAGGCCCGTCCCACATTTTCCAGAGACATGCCGGCGTTGGAATCGCCTTGCTGTGCTGGATGATCGTTATAGCTTTGGGCCTCTTCTATCGTCGACCGCTTCTCGATATCGAGAACAGGCTGATCGACGTGCGATTGCATCTTCCCCACAGGGTCGAGCCTTTGAATCAAATCGTATATGTGGACATAGATGACAGGACCATCGAGATTCTGGGCCGGTGGCCCTGGCCCCGGTCTCAGATGGCAGAGGTTATCACGACGCTGAACCAGCCTAGGATATGGGGAATCTTCATCGACATAGTATTCTCCGAGGAGACGACGTCGGAGGATGACATTCAACTGGCGCACGCGCTGGAGGATTGCGACAGGGCTTTCCTCGGGGCCGGATTCCAGCTTCGAAAACCCGGTGAAAAACTGCAGCGGGAGATGCCCAATTCGATATTGGAGGGTTTTTCATATGACATCCGGGTGGACAAGGATAGTCACGCTCTGAGGGCGAGCAGAGCGCTCGCTCCGGTCGCGCTTTTTATGGCGGCGACCGGCGCCATAGGGCCCATCAGCTTCGTACCCGATGAAGACGGTGTCGCAAGACACCTGCCGCTGATGGTCGATCTCCGCGGGCGGTATTTCCCGTCGATAGACATTGAGATCGCCCGCGCGATTCTCGACGTCCGGCGCAAGGATATCGAAACGGTCCCGGGTCGATCCGTCATATTGAGAGGAGCGCATCCGCCGGGGAGCGGCGAGGAGGCGGATATATCCATACCGGTGGACTCGCAGATGAAGATGATGATCAACTACGCCGGGCCGTGGAAAACGGCTTTTAGACATTACCCCCTTCACGGTATCCTGAGAGACCTTCTTTCCGACAATGCCTCCGTCCGGAAAAAAGCCGAGAGCCTGCTTGAAGATAAAATTGTTTTTTTATCCGCCGCATTTACAGGCGCAGCCGATATGGGGCCGACTCCGTTCGAGCCCCTCGTGCCTCTTTCGGAAATTCACGGGCACGTTATCAGTTCGATCGTGAACCGGCAGTTCTTGAAGCGCGTCCCGGCGGCGGCGGACATGTTCGTCTCTCTTTTTCTCTGCCTGGCCCTTGGTTTTATTTCGCCAAGACTGAAAACCTTGAATTTCTCGGGTCTGTGCGCCGCCTTGATCGTCCTTTGGATAGTCTGCTCATTGGCCCTGTTTTCAATTCTTGGCCTCGTCGTCGGCATCGTGTGGCCGTGTGTCGCCATCTTTGTCTCATATGGCGGCTGTGCGGGTTACCTTCACCTCAAAACGGAACGAGAGCGCGCATCGTTGCGCAAGGCCTTCTCCAGCTATGTTTCTCCCGATGTGTTGTCTCGCATACTCGACGATCCGAACAAGCTCAAGCTCGGCGGCGAACGTCTCAGGCTTTCCATTTTGGTGCTCGTTCTTGAGAACTTCGAAAGATTCTCCGAAAATGCCGAGCCCGAGGAAACTATCGGTTTCCTCACATCCATATATGAGAAGGCGTGCGGACCGATACTGGAACATGGCGGCACCGTGGACAAGTTCACCAAGGACGGACTCATTGCCTTCTTCGGCGCTCCAATAGAGCAGGAAGACCATCCACGCTCGGCAGTCAGGGCCGCCCTCAGCATCAGGCGTGACCTGGCCGAATTGTCCGCGTCGACGAGCGGCCGCGGTCAAAACGCGGTAGGCGCGAAGATGGCGATCAATGTCGGCTTTGCCACTGTCGGCAATATCGGCTCCTCGATGAGGATGGACTATACGGTTATTGGGAAGAATGTCAATCTATGCATCCGAATGGCAGAGACCGCCGCCGAGAGCCAGATTCTGATCCCGCTCAAAGCCTTTCAGGGTCTGGAGGACCTCGCGCAGGTGGAAGACTGCGGGGAAGTCCGGCTGGATTCACACTCGAAACCTCTTTTTGTCCTCAATGTCACCGGCCTGAAAGAAGCTGCTGAGCCTGCTCAAGTCCCGCTGCCGGCGGCCGCGGAGAAAATGCGGGGCAAGAAATTTCTCGGACCTTACACGCTCGCTGAAAAAGTGGGAGCCGGCAGTGCGGGAACCGTATATAAAGGATATGACGAGCATTTGGACAGAGAAGTAGCCATTAAAGTGCTTTTCCCATCCCTGCAAAAAGCAAGGATGAAGGACATCACGGAGGAGGCGAAGATCCTCGCCAAGCTGAGCCATCCGAACATTGTTCAGATATACTATGCGGGCGAGGAGGATGGAATTGGTTTTCTGGTGATGGAATTTGTCGATGGGATCAATCTCAGGGAATTACTGAATTCCGAAGGCTCTTTGTCAGTGAGCGATGCGCTTGATGTTATTATCCAAACCTCTCGCGGACTTAATGCCGCCCACAAGGAGGGAGTCATTCACCGCGACATAAAGCCGGCTAATCTGCTGGCGAACAATTACGACATCATTAAGATCGCGGATTTCGGGCTCGCTGGTCCCGCCACTGCCGGGCATGATGGAGACCGGCGCGTTGCAGGAACGTTCCAATACATTTCGCCCGAACAGGCGCAGGGCCTCAAGGTCGACTGCCGGAGCGACATATACTCGCTCGGGATAACCTTTTTTCATCTGCTTGCGGGAGAGCCGCCTTTCAAGGCCGACAGCACGGCCGGCCTGGCATGGCACCAGGCGGAATCGGAGCTCCCGGTCGATCCACTGAAGGACAAAGGAGTCCCCGCTTCTTTGATCTCGGTAATCAGTAAAATGACCGCCAAATTGCCCCGCGAGAGATATGCAGACTATTTGGACATTCTCGCGGATCTGGACAAAGTGGAAGCCGAACTCTCGACATAGCATGTTCGGCCGTGGAGCGGTAACGTAAAGATGATATACGGTGTCGGAGAAATCCTGGATGGAACGTTTCGGATACTCGCCGTGTATGAGGGCGGAATGGCTCTGGTATACGTGCTCGAGGATATGGAAACCGGCAAGAAAGCCGCCGCCAAGACATTGCAAGAGCAGCTCATAGATG
>CBDUSG010000054.1:0-10357 GCA_965369575.1 uncultured bacterium
AGTAATCCAAAGCCACAATCCCTTGTTCTGCAACTGCTTACGTCGGCACGCCCTGAGGGATTCGAACCCCCGACCTTCTGGTCCGTAGCCAGACGCTCTAATCCAGCTGAGCTAAGGGCGCATGGAGGCCGGCGGAGAGGGAGGGATTCGAACCCTCGATAGGGTTTCCCCTATAACACCTTAGCAGGGTGCCGCCTTCAGCCAACTCGGCCACCTCTCCCGGCTATCTTCGCGGCCGTTACTGAAAAAAAATCGTGGGCGGAGGGCGAGGGACTCGAACCCTCAAGCCCGAAGGCGCCGGTTTTCAAGACCGGTGCATTACCAATTATGCTAGCCCTCCAGACACGCTTGCCGGACGCGCAGATCTCTTTTTTCCATGCAAAGTATAGCAGATACCGATTTTGCTGTCAAACAGGGAAGAGTTGCCGTGGCCCGATCTTTTTCGCGCTGTTTCGGCGCGAACATGCCGCCGGACGGGACGCGACTATGAGCACGCATCGCGGATATAGTCGATGATTTCCTGCGTGGTGGCGCCGGGGCCGAACAGCGCGGCGGCGCCCGATTCGAGCAGTTCTTTCCGGTCCTCTTCGGGGATGATGCCGCCGCCGATCAGGATGATGCTGCCCGCGCCGCGCGCATCGAGCAGGTTCTTGACTTTCTTGAAAATCGTCATGTGCGCGCCGGAGAGCACCGAAAGGCCGACGATATCGACGTCTTCCTGTATCGCGGTCTCGACGATCATCTCAGGCGTCTGATGAAGTCCCGAGTAGATGACTTCCATGCCGGCATCCCGCAGGGCTGAGGCGACGACTATCGCCCCTCGGTCATGGCCGTCGAGGCCGGGCTTGGCGACGAGCACCCTGATTTTCTTTTCATCGTCCATCTATATCCTCCGCCATCGGTCCGGCCGAAAACACTTCACCTTCGCCCGAGCGCCTGCTCGCGATCGGCGACAACCGCGCTCCCAACTCGCGCATATCCGCGGGCGGGTCCGCTATCTCCTCGCGGCGCTCGAGCACGAGCGATCGCGTCGGGCACTTATGCACGCACACGCCGCATCCGTTGCAGGCCCAAATATAGCAAATCCCGGCGTCGGTTGTCAAAGAGCCCCCTGGCGGAATTGCCCGGCCTAAGCGGTCGATGGTAAACTGAAAGCGCGACCAACAGGCCGGTCATCAATAAGTGAGAAGGGGCGATGATTCCAGGCGGATGCTTCGGCGATGCGGCCGAACTCATAAACCATCATCTCGAGCATCATGCGGGCATCGAGCTGAGGGACATATACAAGCTTTTGCATCAGTCGGTCTTCGGCCCGGAACACCTCGGCGAAGGCGTCGGCGAGGAGGCGATCGAGCGGGAGATGCGTGGTCACGCCGTCGAATTCGAGGAGCCGCTCTTCGAGCCGATCTCGGTAGACGGGCTCGCCTGCCGGGTCAACTTGAGGACGGCGGCAAGGCTCGGGATTGCGCCGTCGCGCATCGCCGGGGCGGTGGAGTCATCTGCGGACATGTTCCGACGAGATCGGTGCGAGATGGAGCGCCTGTGGCGGTGGGTGGGAGAATCTCCGGATAGACTGACGAAGAAGTTTGGCGCGGACGATTTCAACAAGCTTACGGCGTTCGCTGAGGAAAAGGGGTTTCCCCCCCTGCATCACTCGAGTTCGTACCGCGAACTCAACCGACCGGCCTATCGTGTATTGATGCGGCCCGAGCTGAAGCGTCTTATGCGGGACTCGCCAGCCAGCGATCTATCGCCCTGATCACGGTCGCGCGGTTGCGATGGCTCTTCTCGTAGTCTTTGAGGGCGGCCAGTTGCTTGGGCTCGAGGTCCTCGAGCTGTTCGACGACCTCTCCGACCGGCAGTTCGTCGTAATCGGGAATGACGCGGGCCTCATCGAGTTCCCTGTCAATCTGGCGAACTATCCTGACGCGGTTGTAGTTGTGGCATTCATACTCCCGCACCAGCTCCAAATGTTTTGTGGGAAGACTTTTAATGCGATCTATTATGTCGGAAACCTTCATTTCTTCGTAGCCGGGCAGGACAGCCTCCACTTCATCGACGGTGGGAATTCTGGCCCCTATGTTGAGCGCCGCACGCAGGGCGCCGATGAGACTGTCTTCCGTCTCATTAAGGCGCTCGCCGCGTTCCATGAATTCGTCGAGCGAATCCTCGATTGTTTCCCTGATGTCGGACAGCTTTTCCCGCGAAAAATCGATTGCGCCGATTCCGCCGATACAAACTTTCTTCAAGAACCTCGATGCCATGAGATATTATCTCCTTTCCCGTGCAATTGCCGTCTCGATTCGGCCCTGCCGCAGACGCCCGCGCCGGGCCGGCGCGACTCGTCGAATCGTTCCCTGCACAGTCTGCATATATATATTAACGCAATGCGTCAAGCATGTCAAGACATTTTATGAGGGGGGGGATTATGCGCGTCCCAGATAATCCAGAACAAGCGGGGCAATGTCGGTGATTGAACTAACGCGCGGGGCCTTTTCGGTCAAATCGCCCCAGACGAGGACGGGAACGGGATTAAGCGTGTGCTTGGAGGTCGATGTGTCCTCGAGGTTGCCGTGATCGCTGGTGATGATTATGGACGTCTCGCTCAGGTCTGAATTATCGAGGACGGCCGAAAGGAACTCCTCCAGTTTTCCGACCTCCTCGAGCGCGCGCGAGAGGTCGCGCGAGTGGCCGACGACATCGCTCTGAAAATATTCATACAGGCAGAAATCGTACCCGGCGGCCGCACGGGCAAGAATCTCTCCGGCCTCGCGGGGCGAGAAGACGGGAACGTCGAATTCCTGTTCCACGAGCAGCATATTTGTGAAATCCTGGTAGATGGCGCATCGGTTTGTGAGGTCCTCGATGCCGAAGAAGGGTAATGAGGCGGCCATGTTTGCCGCCGTCGTGACCGAGACGCGTATCGACAGATTCTCTGCGAGCGCCTCGAAGAAGAGCGGATTGAAAACATTTATAAAGGCGGCGCTCAGGCCTGAATCCGCGACCTTCTTCAGAATGCTGTGCTCGTCCAGTATCCGCCTCAGATTTTTTGGCGGGAACCCGTGCAAATGCCGCCCCAGCGCGGCCGCCGCATTAACGCCGGTAAGCAGCGCCGTCTGGCCCGTGGCGCTCTGCGGCAGTCCATCGACACCAAGCAAGGCATCGGCCCTGGTCACCAGGCCTCCGCCGGCCGTAGTTGCGCAAGGCTTTTCGAGAAAATCGACGAATAGCCGTGAAGGCAGTGCGGCGAACGGGTTGGTCGATGGGTCGCTATGTCCGACGCCGACGCCGTCAATAAATATCATCAAGACTCGCATGGGCTAACCGGATCCGATGGTGATCGAAAAGGTCATATCGAGCATTGTTTGCCTAAAAGATGTCAATACGGCGAGTGCGTCCGGGGACTGGCCGTCGGCAGCCGACGTCAATTATTCTTTCCACTCGTTTTTGAGGATACCATAGAACTCGACGTCCTCGAAGATGCCCCATTTCTTCACGTGCTCCCTGCCGCGTCCCTCGTGCATCATGCCAATCTTCTGCATCACTTTTCCCGAAGCGGGATTTCGCGTAAGGTGCGAGGCATGGATACGGTTCAGGTACAGCGTCTCAAAACCGAAGCGCAGCATCGCGCGCGCAGCCTCGGTACAATACCCGTTGTTCCAGCGCGCCGTCGCGATCCAATAGCCGAGCACGGCTTTCTCGATTTCCGGACCGATTCTCAGGCCTATCGCTCCGATCAAAGCATCCTCCGCGCGGAGCACGACGGCAAAGTTCGCCGACGTGCCGGCCTCAAATCCCGGTTGATGAGTGGCAATCCACTCCTCCGCCATTCCATCCTCGTAAGGATGTGGAATATTGAGCGTCGTGTCGGCGATGACCCTCTCGCCGGCAAGCCGCCGGACGTCGTCTGCATCAGACAGTTCAAAAGGTCTTAGAACAAGACGATCCGTCTGAAGAGACGGGCAACGCTTCGATGAATCATCCGTCGGGGCCAGATTGAGAGTCAGGAAACCGGACCGGGCCTTGCCCTGTGTCGAGGATAGTTTAACATCATCGGGCGGGCAGCCCTCGACGACAACAGCCCTCGCCTTTGCGGATTTTCCCCTGAGCGCCGCAAGGGGCGCGTATTCCGGCGATGCCAGCCAATTGCGCAGGCGCTCGGCAGAGGGAAATTCCAGGAGGATGACCCTTTCCGGCTGCCAGTCGCCGGCCAGAGGCGTCACTTCTCCGCCCCGCGCCATGTAGCGCCCGCCGAATTTTTTGACGATCGCGGGCACTTTTTCCACATACTGGGCATATGTGTCCGGATCGGTAACTTCGACTTCGATTATCAGGTAGACCGGCATTCTCGACCTCACTTGTTCGGCGGGATGGGCAGTTCAATGAGTCGACTTCGACGTCGATAGTATTGTACTTTATGCGAGGGCAGGCTTCAAGGATAAGGCATGCCGATTCCCGATGTCAACTGGTAGTTGTGAGGCGATTGCGATGCCATCGCCTCTATCGCCTAAAAGCACATTCCCTAGGGTTACAAACCCGAGCAGACCCTATATGTTGGTATGGCTCGTCGGACTATTTACGGCATTTGCAGCCAAAATGTCCATGGTCGCCAGCCTTGACAAAGCCCCCCTTTTGTGCTACATTTACCTGCTATAGAAATTCTGAGGGGCGACTTATTTCTCAGGTGATACGCAGATGTCGAAAGCAGTCAAAAATGGGGAGATCGACTACAGGGAAACCCTGAATCTCCCGAAAACATCCTTCCCCATGAAGGCCCGGCTTCCGAAGAGGGAGCCCGAATTCGTGGCTTCCTGGGAGGAGATGGACCTTTACGCCAATATCCGCAAAAAGATGGCCGGCAGGCCGAGGTTTATCCTTCACGACGGCCCGCCTTACGCCAACGGCGACATTCATCTCGGCACCGCGCTCAACAAGATACTGAAGGACATGATCATCAAGTTCAAGACGATGACGGGACACGACGCCCCATACGTGCCGGGCTACGACTGCCACGGATTGCCCATTGAGTACAAGGTGGTGAGCGAACTGGGCGAGGACGAAAAGGACCTGCCGAAGTCTGAAATACGCAAGCGGTGCGGCGACTACGCGCTCAGGTACGTCGATGTCATGACGAAGGATTTCCAGCGTTTGGGTGTACTGGGCGAATGGGCGCACCCCTATCTGACACTGAGCCGCAAGTACGAAGAAGCGATAATAACCGTCTTCGGTGAGTTGTATAGACAGAACTACATCTATCGAGGGCAGAAACCAATAACGTGGTGCTCGAGCTGTCGCACCGCGCTCGCCGAGGCCGAGGTGGAATACGAGGATCATACCTCCCCCTCGATATGGGTCAAGTTCGAGGTTTTCGATGGACTGGGAAAGCCCGAAAAGAAAGCCTATCTGCTCGTCTGGACAACGACACCGTGGACTCTGCCGGCAAACCGCGCGACGTGCGTGCATCCGAATCTCGAATACGTGGCCGTGGACATGGGCGCCGAGATTTATGTCGTGGCCGAGTACCTCAAGCAGGCCGTGCTCGAGACGATCGGCGCCGATGCGGCCGCGCCCGTCGTAGGACGCTACAAGGGGAGCGAACTCGAGCCGGTTCGATACAGGCACCCGTTCGACGGCCGCATATGTCCCGTGATACTGGGCGAGCACGTCACCCTCGAGCAGGGGACCGGGCTGGTCCACACGGCGCCGGGCCACGGACAGGACGACTACGTCGTCGGGCTACAGTATAACCTCGAGATATATTCGCCGGTCGACGACGACGGCCGCTTCACGTCGGAATTCGCGGATTTCGAGGGGCGCCACGTTTTCGACGCCAACAAAGGCATCATGGACAAGCTTGCCGAAAAGGGATCGCTGCTCCATGCCGAGGAGATCGTGCACCAGTATCCCCACTGCTGGCGCTGCAGGACCCCGATCATATTCCGCGCTACCCCTCAGTGGTTCATTTCGATCGACGCGAACCAGCTCAGGAAAAAGGCGCTGGAAGGGATTAAAGACGTCGAGTGGACGCCGCCATGGGGCGAAGAGAGAATTTACGGGATGGTGGCCCACCGGCCTGACTGGTGCATCTCGCGCCAGCGCTCGTGGGGCGTGCCTATCCCGATCTTCTATTGCAGGGAATGCGACAAGGAATTCTTTACGGACGAGGCATTTGAGCACTTGCGGAAACTGGTAGCGGAAAACGGGATCGACATATGGTTCACGGCCGAGCCCGAGGAACTGCTTCCCGAGGGCGTCGAGTGCGGATGCGGCTCGAAGGAGTTCCGAAAGGAAGAGGACATACTCGATGTATGGTTCGAGTCGGGCGTGAGCCACAGGGCCGTCCTCGAGACGACCGAAGGGCTGTCTTTCCCCGCCGACCTCTACATCGAGGGCACCGACCAGTACAGGGGCTGGTTCCAATCATCTCTTCTGCCCTCTGTGGCGATCAAGGGGCGGGCTCCATACAGGCACGTCATCACGCACGGCTTTACCGTAACGGCCGAAGGCAAGAAAATGTCCAAAAGCCTGGGCAACGCCATATATCCGGACGAGGTCATCGAGAAATACGGCGCCGACGTGCTGCGACTGTGGGTCGCCTCGGAGAACTTCACGCAGGACATACGCGTGTCGTCCGACATACTTCAGCAGCTGGCCGACGCTTACAGGCGCATGCGCAATACATTCAAATTCCTGTTGAGCAATCTTTACGACTTCGATCCGCGCGAGCATTCCGTGCCATACGAGCAGATGGAAGAGATCGACAGGTGGGCGCTGCATGTGCTGCAGCGGGTGATCGAGAAGGTCACGAAAGCGAACGAGAAATATGAGTTCTACACGGCGTTCCACACGCTTTACAACTATTGCACCGTGTCCTTGAGCTCCTTATACTTCGACATCCTGAAGGATCGCCTGTACACTTTCGCGGCTGACAATCCCGCGCGGCGATCCTCGCAGACGGCGCTTAATATCATACTCCATGCGCTCGCGCGCATGCTTGCGCCCATCCTGTGCTTCACGGCCGAAGAGGCATGGCGCGCGATCCCCAATCAGCCCGACCGGGAGGCCAGCATCCATCTGTGCCCCTGGCCCGAGGCAAAAGAGGAATACATAGACAACGAGCTGGCGACCAGGTGGGATCGGCTGCTGACGATCAGGGGAGCGGTCATGAAGGCTCTCGAGGACGGCCGCAAGGACGGCCTCATAGGGAATTCGCTCGAGGCCAAGGTCACCGTTCATGCGGATCGCGACGCGGAAGCCGATTTTCTCAAAGGCTGCGAAGAGATGCTTCCTGCGGTTTTCATAGTTTCACAAGTCGAGCTGCGCTCACCCGGCGAGCCTGTCCCGGATGATGCCACGGTGAGAAACGATCACGTCGCGATAGTCGTCTGCAAGGCGGACGGCGCGAAGTGCAACCGGTGCTGGAATTACAGCGAGACGGTGGGCGAATCGGGACGACACCCCTCGCTCTGCGCCAGATGCATTGGTGAGTTGGGAGGCTCCAATGGATAAGAGATCTCGGATACGGTTTAAAAAACGGCTTGAGGAGTTGCGAACCAGCCTGAGCCAGGGACTGAAACATCTCGCCGACAACAACTTGAAGCGTTCTCAGCGCGAATCCTCGGGCGACCTCTCCGGCTATTCGTACCACATGGCCGATGTGGGCACCGACAACTTCGGGCGCGAGATGGAACTCAATATCGCCTCCGGAGAAAACGAGCGAATTCGCTTGATAGAAGAAGCGCTCGAAAGAGTCGAGGACGGCACCTATGGCCAATGCACGGATTGCAGCGGCAAGATCAACACCGAGCGCCTCAAGGCCGTCCCCTACGCGAGGCTGTGCATTGAATGTGCGCGCGAGATGGAAAAAAAATACTAAGGCGGACAAGACGGCCGGCTCGAATGCCGTCGGGGAAAAATCCAGGGCGCGCGAGGGCGACCCGGCGACAAGCGGGGCAGATGTGTCTCGCATAAACGCTTCACAGCTGAGGCTTCCGCTCTTTCTGGCCATAGTCTCCATCATCGGCATCGGCGATCAGATCGTGAAGGCGATCGTCGTCCGCCGCCTCTATCTGCACGATTCGATCACCATCATACCGGAATTCTTCTCGATAACCCGCATCCACAATAATGGAATCGCCTTCGGCCTGTTCCAGGACAGACTGCCGCAGGCATTCTTGATACTGACGCTGATCAGCATGCTGGCGGTGCTGTATTTCTACCTGACAATCCGCCCGCGCGGGATTTTGCTTACAATCGCCTGCAGCATGATACTGGGCGGGGCCTTGGGGAACATGATCGACAGGTTCCGGCTGGGATACGTGGTTGATTTCATCAATTTCAGCTTCTGGCCCGCGTTCAATGTCGCAGATTCAGCCGTGAGCGTCGGCGTGGCGCTGCTGATGCTGAGCTTTTTCCGCAGACACGAAGGGATGGCCGAGGATGCATCCGGTACTGCTGAGAATCGGGCCGGTTAACCTTTACACCTACGGGGCGCTCCTGGCCATCGCCTTTCTCGTGGGCATATATCTCGCCATGCGTGCGGCGGAACGCGAAGGCATCGAACCCGAGTTGATCGCCGACATGGGCATTCTCGGCATCCTGTCTTCGATCCTCGGAGCGCGCCTCTTCTACATTATTTTCTACGACCTGCGACACACGCTTGAGAATCCCGGCCAACTGCTGAAATTGCAGCAGACGGGGCTCGTGTTCTACGGCGGGCTCACGTTCGCGGTTGCCGCCGGAATCGTCTTCTGCAGAATCAAGAAAGTTTCGGTCCCGCTCATTCTGGATGTGGCCGCGCCGAGCATAGCGCTGGGCCAGTCCATAGGGAGGATCGGATGCTTCATGAGCGGGTGCTGCTACGGAACGCCGGCGGGGGTGCCTTGGGCCGTCAAATTTCCGCACCTCGCTCACCTTCGCCATCCGACACAGCTATACGAATCGTTGGCCGCATTCGCGATATTTCTGGCGCTCATATGGTTCCGTAATCGCAAAACCGCACGAGGCCAGGTGGCGTGGTTGTACGTAACCATGTACGCCACGGCCAGGTTCGCCATCGAGTTCGTACGGGGGGACAACGCCCAGGTGGTTCTGGGGCTGACATTCTCCCAGGTCGTAAGCCTGCTGGCTCTGACGGCGTTCCTGCCGGCGGGATATTTCTTGTGGTTTTCAAAAGGCGGCTTCGGGCCGCGCATCGAGGCGACCAAGGAGCCCGACGGCGGGGCAGACGCCTGACCGGCGGCGAGCCACAGCATACCCCGCAAATGCGCTCCAACTCCGCAGATGAGCCCTAGCGAAAACAGGTCAGACCACAACGAGGCGGCGATAGAGGTTGTCGATCTCAGGTTCAGCTATCCCGGAGGGCACGTCGCGCTCGCGGGCGTTACATTCAACGTGCGACCCGGCGAGACCGTGGCATTGATGGGCGCCAACGGCGTCGGAAAATCGACGCTGCTCATGTGCATAGTGGGCGTGCAAAGGGGGAGCGGACTGATCCGTGTGGAGGGAATCGAGCTGGGTCCCGAAACCGTGTCCTCGATCCGCAGGCAAATCGGGTTCGTTTTTCAAAATCCCGAGCACCAGCTCTTCTCGACTTCCGTGCTCGACGATGTGGTTTTCGGCCCGCTCAATCTCGGACTGTCGAAGGAGGATGCGCTGGCGCGCGCCGAGCAGACGCTTGAAAAACTCAATCTGGCCCAACTCAAAGAGCGCACCCCCCAACACCTCAGCCAGGGCGAGAAAAAAAAGGTCGCCCTCGCCACCGCGCTCGCCATGGATCCCAGCGTCCTGATACTGGACGAGCCCACCGCCGGGCTCGATCCGCGAAGCTCGACCCAGCTGATAGACATGTTCTTTCAGCTCAAAGACGAGGGCAAGGCGATGCTGGTGGCGACTCACGACATGCACCTGGTCGATGAGGTCGCAGACCGTATTGCCGTCCTCGGGGAACGCAGGACGGTCGTGAGGGAGGGCCCCCCTGCGGACATACTTGCGGACACGAACTTTCTCGCCGGCCAAAACTTGATCCATGAGCACGGCCATTTCCATAAGCGAGAGCGCCACGGACACCCGCACTTCCATAAGCACCACGGCGACGACCACGGCCACATGCGCGGCTGAGCTATGGGCCGGATGTCTGCAGCCGACAGACGCAATGGTCGAGCCATCCTGAATCGCCCGCGGAAAAGCGCATAGAAGCCGACATGTCTTGCCTGAGCATGCTCGAGGAGCGTCTCTGCTACAGGCAGGATACTTCCCTATGAACCGTGGAGCGGGCCTGATTATGGTGAGGCGCTAGTGTCATGTCAACCGTATATTGTCCGGTCTCAGAGTCCCGCAAGTTGTCCAAGGCAAGGCG
>CBDUSG010000055.1:0-10272 GCA_965369575.1 uncultured bacterium
TAGTATTCATATTCGAATACCATATGCTCGACACCGAGGAGGCCTACACAATCGGCCAGGGAAACCTCCAAACCGAGATCGAAGCCGGCGTCACAAAGCAGCCCGACGCCTCCGAGCTTTACAATGTTCCCCGAGTACGGGTCGTGTACGGACTGAGCGACTGGGCGGACCTGGAATTCGAATATGAATACTATGTTGTGAGAGACACGGACTTCATCGATTTCGAGGGCGGGATAAGCAACATCGATCACGATGAAGAAGGGCTCGGCGATCTCAGGATAAAGCTCAAGGTTGTCCCATACGAATTCGGCCCGCACCGCCTGGGCCTGCAATTCATCACAAAACTCCCCAACGCATCCCAGGACGAGGGACTCGGCACGAACGAGATCGACATAACGTCGCAGGTGCTCCTCTCGAGCGATTGGGGAAGATTAAAGACTCATCTGAACGCGGGGATCGCCGTGCTGGGCGATCCAGCAAGGAATGGAAACCAGAACGACTTTTTTATTTGGGGCGTCGGCGGAGAGTACGCGCTTACGGAATCGTTTACGCTGATGGGCGAGATCGAGGGCTCGGTTGCTGCGGACAAGAGCGCCGAAGGCTTTGTGGAAAATATCGCTGAGGCCTCCGAGGGCGGGGCGCGCGCAAGAGTCAGGCTGGCGCTCACCGGCCCCGCAGGCAACTGGCGCTGGGGCGTGAGCGCCTTCAAGGGAGTCAACAGCCATACGGAGGATTGGGGCGCCCAGGTGGGCCTGAGCAGGACGTGGGGGCTCGGCGGGCCGACCGAGACCGCGGCGCCGCCGACCCGCGAGGGCTCGGCGCCGGAAACATATTACAATCCACTGAAGACCGAAGAGGCATATACGATCGGCGAACGCAACTTTCGCACCGAAGTCGCGTTTGGATACATAAACCAACCCGATGATTCCGATCTGTACATAGTCCCGGACCTCACGCTGGGCTGGGGAATCGGCCCATGGGCGGACCTCCAGATCGAGTTCCAATACCTCAGTGTCAACGATACTGCTTTGTTAGATTATCGTCTGGCCGTCGCCAAGAGCGGAGTGGATGATAACGGGATCGGGGACGTCAGGATCAAGCTGAAGGCCTCGCCGTTTGAAACGAGATTCGGCAGGCTGGGAGCCCAATTTGTGACAAAAGCTCCGAGCGCCGACGACGGGAGCGCGCTCGGCACCGACGAAGCGGATTTCCAGACCAAAGTCCTCTATTCGACCGACTGGTCGCGTTTCTTCGGCGATTCAGCGCTCGGGCGCCTGAAGACCCACCTAAACGCAGGATTGTCTATCCAGGGGAATCGCAGGAAGCTCAGCGAGCAGAGCGACCACTTCATATGGGGCGCGGCCGCGGAATATGAAATCATGCCTGCGCTCGCAGTCTGGGGCGAGCTCGAGGGTTCGATCGGCGGAAGGACCACGCCCAACATATCGCAGGGCGACTTCGGAGACAAATACATCGAGGCCCGCCTGGGGCTGACCGGCCCGATGCCGGACGTCGAATTCCTGCGCGCCTGGAAATGGGGCGCCACCGCGTCTGCCGGCCTCACCAACGAATCCCGTGACTGGTCCGCCGGCCTCGGCCTCAGCCGCACATGGGGCCATTGATCTCTCTTTCGCGAAAACGCGCCAGCCGCAGACGATGTGCCCACCCGCCGCGATTCATGCGCGCCACAAGCTCGGCGCGTCTCTCCACAACATGGTATAATACGTCTGGTCCGCAGAATTTCAAGGCCGACCTTTACGATTGTGCCGTATCCGGCTCCGACTTCAGGAACCTCTTCAAGCGGGCCGGGCCGGGCGCACACTTGGGCGCCCGCTGAACAGAGAGAACCAGGACGATGGCCGTAATATTTATTTCGAGCGATTCAGTGAGCGCGAGAGAAACGCTGGCCGAGCGCCTCGCGACAATGCTGGGCAGCGAGCGCCTGTGCCGAGAGGATATCGTTCGCGAGGCCGAGAGGGAAGGAATTCCGGTCGCAAAACTCGAAAGCGCGGTCACAAAATCCGCCATCGTAAGCGAACGCCTTGCCCGACAGAGAGAACTGTTTCTGGTCTTTGCCACCCACGCTCTATGCAGTCGAGCCGTGGCGGGGAACCTTATCTACGACGGGCGGACGGGCCATCTGCTGCTTCAGGGCATTCCGCACATTTTAAAAGCTCGTCTTGTGGTCGACCGCGAGACCCGCATAGAAGAGGCAATGGAGCGGTCGGGACTCGACAGGGAAAAGGCCTCTGAGCATATCCGGTCTGCCGACGAGGGCGTTCGCAAATGGGCAAGACATTTTTACGATGCGGATATCGACGATACCGCCCATTACGATGTGATCATCAATCTGGCCGGCATCAGCATTTCGAACGCGTGCGAGACACTGCGTCGTATGGCTGAGCAGCCCGATTTCAGGCTTGATGCGGTCTCGATAGAGATGCTGAAAAACCGGTGCCTCGAGATGAATGTCCGCAGGAGGCTGGCGACGGACTCGCGGACGGCCCGAGCCGACCTCCGGGCGCGCGCCGAAGACGGACTGGTCACCGTCACCTATCAGCCGAGTCAGCGGCAAGTAGTCGAGATGATCCCGAAGGCGCTCGAGGGGCTCGAGGGATGCAAAGAGCTGACTTGCACGATGGCGGACGACAACATTCTCTGGGTGCAGGAAAGATTCGACCCGGAGTCCGATGCCTTCCATCAGCTTAATAACATAGCCCAAAGGTGGGGCGCGGCCATCGAATTGGCGCGCTTCACTGCAGTCAGGGGCGAGGAGGGCGCGTCGGAAGAGGCTCACGCCAGAGTCGTGCCGCATCCCGATGAGCCGCGGCGCATCCACTCCGGCCGGGAGATGACGAGCACGGGCAATATCGAAAACTCCCAGGACGCCGCGCAGCATGCTGCATCCGTCGAGGACGACGGCGGCCTCGCGGCAACCATTCAGGCGCTTGTCGAAACCGGGCGATTCGGCGGAGCATGGACGATAGAGGGCAGTACCGGCGCGATTGTTTCGGCAATCCGCCGCGACGTGAACTATGGCCTGATCGCCATCGGAGACTGCTTTCTTTCAAAACCTCCCGAAACACGCGTGAGAATGCTTCGCGAACTCGGCGGGCACCTTACCGAACGCGCCGGCGTTCCCGTCGTTACGACCGACGAGCTGCGGAAGAAATATCTTGTCGGTCCGAGGCAGCTGCTGAAAATGGCGCTTTGCGCTTTCGCGACGGCGGTTCTGTATTTTCTTGTGTTTCATTTTCAGGAACCGATACTGTCTTTCCTCGGCGCGTCGGGACAGACGAAGCTAAAGCTGATGCGGGTAGGGGCGATCCTTTTGTTCGTCCCGCTCATAGCGCATCTTTACAGTACGGTCACCAGCGTGCTTTTGAAGCTCCTCAGGTTTGAGTAACTGCAGTCCGCAGGGACTTGCCACGCACCGGAGACGCTGAATGCAGTACGTTTTAGGAACACTTTTCGTCGAGTTGGATATGCCGAGCACGATCCAGATTGTTATTCTGGGTTTTATCGGCGGAACACTCAGCGGGTTCATAGGCAGCGGCGGCGCGTTTTTCATGACTCCGGGCATGATGAATCTGGGCGTGCAGGGCGTTGTCGCCGTCGGAAGCAACATGACGCACAAGTTCGGCAAGGCCATGGTCGGTTCGCGCAGGCACGGTGAGATGGGAAATGTGGACCGAAAGCTTGCAATATATCTGGTTACGACGGCCTTTGCCGGAATTCGCCTGGCCGTGTGGATCAACAGCAGGTTGTTCGCCACGGGCAAAAGCGGCCACGGCGAAGCCGAGGGCGCGGCGGCCGACCTCTATATAAGCGCCGTTTTTGTCATCATTCTCTCCGCCGTCGCGATTTCGATGCTTCGCGACGTCATGAAGAGCCGCGGGGAGCGGGGAGCGGGGCCTTCGAGAAGGATAAGCGAATTTTTTTCGCGGGTCGAGCTTCCGCCGATCATTCACTTCGAGATCGCGGACGTCAGGGTGTCCCTGTGGATATTACTGCCGGTGGGCCTCGTGACCGGATATCTGGCGGGCACGATCGGCGTCGGCGGATTCATCGGAATCCCCGCCATGATATACCTGTTCGGCGTGCCGACGGCGGTCGCGGCCGGCACCGAGCTTTTTCTGGCGATGTTTATGGGAGCGTTCGGGGCCATCAACTACGCGTGGGAGGGATTCGTTGACATCCGGCTCACGATGCTGCTCTATCTGGGCTCGCTGATGGGGATATTCATAGGCGCCTATGGAGTCAAGGTGGTCAGCGAGGTCTACATAAGGCTGGTTACGGGGCTCATCATAATAGTCTGCGCATTAAGCCGCGCGGTCGCCGTTCCCATGTATCTCCGTCGGCTCGGATGGATCGACCTCGATCCAGCATGCGATGCCTATCTGAACGGCGCCAGCAAGACGTTGCTCTTCGCGGCCGGCTTCGGCGGCGTGGCCGTCATTCTATACAACGTCTTGCGCGCGCATCGGCGTCGGCGAAGCATTCAGGTGATTATGGAGTACGCAAAGAGCTGAGGCCGTCCTGATTCTGCAAGAGGGGGGCATTTCCCGAGCGGAAGGCTTCGATGCGGCGCTCAGCCCGAATCCTTCCATTTCGTCCAGCGGTACACGGCGACCATGGTGGGTGTCCGGCATTTCGCGCAGAGCACGGTTCCGCCCGGGTACACCTTATCTCCGGGCGCAACGACTTTCTCTTCCAGCACAATCTCGTCGCTGCCGCCGCAGTTAGTGCACTCGCGCGTCTGCACGAGATGATTCGACGCGTGTTTCCCGTCCTTCATATGATTTTCCACAGCCCGGGAGCTTCGGCCGATTCCTGTATTGACACGACACTAGAACAAAAGGGCTTATGAAGCGCGCTCGCGCTCGGAGCGCGCAAACAACGAGGGATCGCGGACAACCCATGCCCCCGATACTCATCTAAGTCTCGGCGTGAATAGTTTACTCTTTTGTGCGGAGAGATCGCAAGTGTCGGTTCGGCGCAACCGCCTGGCCGATGCCTTATTGCCGGTCGGGAAGAGCTTTTTCACCGGATGCCGTCTGCTGGAATATTTTCAGCAGCTCTTTCAGGTTCCGGCTGTCGGCGCGGGACATTTTCACAAATTCGAGGCCCACGGCGTAGGCCTCCGAGTGTTTCTTCAGCCGTTTGCTCCATGCCACCCGCGCCTGAGCCCGGATGGTCGTATTGAACGCGGTCGAGATTTTTAAAGTCACCATAGCATCCTTGTTTGCGGGATACTGCGAGACCAGCGCGATTCCGCCCGGGCTGATGTTCAGCACTCGAAGGTGACTTTGTCCGATGCTGTCGCTTTTGAGATATCCCATCCTGATGTAGCCGCGCCACTTTTCGCTCCTGTCGTACTCGAAGGAGCCTTTCAATGAGGCGTCGCAGGTGTGGCGAAAAAATCGCCGGCGCATCTTATCTCCAACCAGGTCGCTTCCCGAGCCGCTCATTGCGTCCTCCCCACGCTCGATTTACTGGAAAATGGACAGCAAGAATTGTCCCAATTGCCGGCAATCAGAGAATTATTTAACGATTTTTCGTCTTTTTGTCACTTTTGCAGGAACTTTCGCATTCCAAGCCCGAAGAAGAATAGGGACAGCCCGCCGAGAATCAATAGGACGGCAGCACCGGACCGCTTCGTCATCAGCGCCAATGTGACGCCGAGCGCTAAAACTCCGAAGGAGCTCATGATGTATATTCTTCCAAATGTCTGTAATCTTCCGGTCTCGGGCAGGCGAGGGATACCTTCGGATGGAAAGTTGGTTTTTCCGGGATGCCGGTCGGCCCATCGCTCGCATCGGTAACACAGGAACTGTTCCCCCTTGCCGGGGACTTTACGGCGATAGGCGCTGTAATCTCCCACATAGCGCCCGCATCCCGCGCAATAGGCCATCTTACGAACTTCCCGTGACGACTCGGAGAACCAAGCCTCGCTTTTGTTCTGAGGGTGCGAAAAGTCTCATGTGTCTCTGGTGCTCACTTCAAAAACGGCGTTGCCGAGTCTGACCTTATCGTGGTCTTGCAGTCTTGGATTGTATTGCGACTCTTCGTTTATGGTTATGGGTCGGTTTTGGCTGCGGCTGAGATACGCGCGTGTTTTTCCACCCACGCGGACAAAGGAAACGACGTAGCGGACGCCCCCGAGCGAAGGCTCCGTCAGGACTACATCATTGTTCTGCGCATTCCCAATCGTGATCGTCTTTTTTCGGCTCTGCCATCTGGAAAATTCGATTCCCGCCCCCTGTGAGACGGCCCCCTCAACGGGTCTTAACGACAGTATCGTCCGGGTTTCGATGAGAAAATAGATGGCTCCGACTGAAACAACGAAAATCGCGAGCGCGCCTGCGAGGAGCCCGCGGAAATTGGCTCTCGTCCATGCGACAACCCGGGCGGGCCTCGAAGAGTCCATGGCGACGGTCGTTTTCGGAGCCGTCAGGTCCAGAGGCTCGGCGCAATAAGGGCACACGCCCATCCGCCCGGTGTCGCGGGCAAAGAATAGGTTCCCGCACTCACGCGAAAAAAACCAGGCGTAATCCTGGTCGTTCGTGCCTTCGCCGAGGACCCTCTTGTCTTCGGTCGCGAGCATCATCTGAAATTTGCAGTATGGGCAGTAGCCTTTTCTCGTTGTCGCCTGCCCCATGAACGTTTTTCCACAACTGGAACATGCGAACCAGGCGAAATCCTCCTTGTCCACCGCTACCGCAAGCTCTTTCGCGGGGTTAACAAGCTCTGCTGCGATGAGTCGCCATAGGAGGAATCCCACCAGCAACATCAAAGCGCCGAGTATGACGGCCTTTGTCACGACAACCACTACCTCTTGAGAAAAGGGTCCCGCGTAATCCGTGCCGATCTCTCCTGAGCGTGGCAACATCTATATTTTATCCCATTAATGGGGCGGAAGTCAAAAAATGCCGCCGTCTGTAGTGTCGTGTCAACCGTATATTGTCGGTCTCAGAGTCCCGTAAGATATGTCAGCGGCGACTCGCCGCCGTTCAGGTCACGGCGCGCCGTGACCCTACATGGGATCGCTTATGCGGCTTAAAATGTCAGCGGCGACTCGCCGTGTCGGCGGCGGGGGGGCAGAGCCCCCATCCACGGATACTTCGTATCCTTGCGTCGGCTATGTGGCAGCCGCATGGAACAGATCCTCGCTCAGACTGAATCAGTAGGGCCGCTTATGAAACAACGTGTAAAAGAAGAGATGCGCAGCATCTCATGTCCGTGGCCACTGGCCGCTCTCATGTCGGCGGCGACTCGTCGCGGCTCGCTGAAACCAAATAATATACGCAACGATATACGCAACGATATACGATTGACACGACACTCACGTTCAGACGGCTGCGTTCAATTCCTTCCACGCCGGATTGCGGAATAATTCTTGCCATATTCCTCTCCGGGCCGATATAATAGCCGAACGCTCTTTTTTTGTGCGGGCATCGGCGCCGAGCGCGTTTTCAAGCGCAGGGGACAACGTGTTACGGCATATGCGAAAGCAATCCCTCAGGCGGAAACGGCCTCACTCAGGCGCCTTGAATGTGCACGAGCGAACGCTTCTGCACGTATTTGACCGCAATTTTCAGCCCTTTAGGGGCCATAGTCCGATCGGTTTGCTACCGGGATAGTCGCTCATGGCGGAAACTTTAATGGTAATTCTGGGATGCGATTGCGATCCCGATCGGCCCCGCTACGGAGGCCCGCGCTACGACGACCGGACTTCTCATCTGAAATGGCGCGGTCTCGAGCGAGGCATTCCCTTGCTGTTAGAGCGTTTGCAGCGGATCGAAAGCGCCACCAGCCTAAAGGTCAAAATGGTGTTTTTCCTCCGCTCCGACGTGCAGATGGGGGAGATATACGGAGACCCCGCGTGGCCGGTTATCCAGTACGCCGATATGTGGCGGAACTTGGAAAAACAGGGGCATGAACTCGCCTGGCATCCTCATCTTTGGCGTTGGAGCACCGAGTGGGGATGCTGGTTCCAGGAAACGCAAGACCGGGCGTGGATCGCCAAATGCCTGGAGCTCGGTCACATCGAGATATCCAGGGCGCTTGGCAAGAATCCTGCATCCTCACACATGGGGTGGACGTATCAAAACAATACAACCATGGGCATTCTCTCGCGGCTCGGAATAAAAATCGATTTTTCCGCGTGTCCGGGGGTTTATTCCGAGGGCCGGCCCGGCGACGCCGGAACCAGGTACGATAATATGATTGATTGGCGGGGGACGCCCCAGGCATGGTACCGGCCATCGGAGGCCGACTACCGGCGTCCGGCGGGCGGGGACGAGCGCGAACTCGACATAATCGAGGCGCCCAAGTTCAGCTCCGGATCGAAAATCTTGAAAAAAGCCAAAGGCCTGGCGGCGCGCTCCGGCACGGCCGACGAGAGGGCTGCGGCCTCTTTCGTACAGGTTACCGCTCCGCCGTTGATTTACAGACGTGTCATAAAGGAACGGCTGCAAACCGTAGAGGCTGAGCCGTTTTTTGCGACCTATTTCCATCCGGATGAGGTTTTGGCGGATCGACCGCGCTCGGCGAGGAGATTTCTCTATTCCGCTTCGAACCTGGAGAAGAACATCGTCGGCATTGTCGAGGAAGCGGCCAAAATGGGGAGGCAGGTCGAGTTTGTGACCGGTGCCGAAGCCTTGCGCCACGCCGGAGGGAGCGCGAAGGACCGGGATTCAAAAAGATGACAGAGCAACTGAAAGACGGATTCTCCTCCGACGTGGTTCTTTGTGAATCGACGGCTGCGAAGATTCTCGTAGTCGACGATGAGAAGATCGTGGTCGACCTGCACAAGAGATTGCTCGAGAGGAACGGCTACCAGGTAATCATCGCCTACGACGGCGCCGAGGCGCTGGCGATTGTCGAGACCGAAAAGCCCGATCTCATTCTCACGGACGTTTTTATGCCCGGCATGAACGGCCTGCAGCTCTGCGAGGAACTGAAAAAGAACGAGACCACCAGTCTTATCCCCGTCATCATGATCACGGCCGTGGACGATTACGACAACAGGATACGCGGGATCGAGACCGGCGTGGACGACTACCTCGCGAAACCCGTCCGCTCGCGCGAGTTGTATGCGCGCGTCAAGTCGCTGCTTCGCCTGAAAACGTTGACCGACAATCTCGAAAGCGCGGAGACCGTCATATTCTCGCTCGCAAACGCCATTATGGCGAAGGATCCGTTCACCAAGGATCACATCGACCGCGTCTCGACCCTGGCCATGAACCTCGGCGGACATATCGGGCTCACCCAGGGTGAAATAAGCACGCTGATGAAAGGCGGCGCGCTGCATGACATCGGCAAGATAGGCGTAAAGGACGCAATTCTGCTCAAACCCGGAGTGCTGACACCCGAGGAGTTCGAGGAGATAAAAAAGCACCCCGAAACAGGGGAGAACATATGTCGTCCGCTCAACTCACTCAAGCCGGTGCTGCCGATAATAAAGCACCATCATGAAAGATATGACGGCAGCGGCTATCCTTCGGGGCTTGCCGGAGAGGACATTCCGTTGCTCGCGAGGCTGCTTGCGATTGTCGACGTTTACGACGCCCTTACCTCACAGCGCGCCTACCGCGACGCAATGTCGCACGCGCAGGCGATGGCTATCTTCAGACGCGACACCGCAAGAGGGAAGTTCGACCATGCGCTCTTCGAGAAGTTCGAGGAAATGATCGAGTCGGGCCCGGGAATCAAGACGGCATCCGCCCCGACGGAAACGGTAAGGAAAGCGGCCCCCTAGAGCCGGCGCCGCGAGGTCCGGTGGCAGGCTAAAGGTCATCCTGATAACAATGGATACGACCAGGTATGACCATCTGGGCTGCTTTGGATATGGCCGAAATACTTCTCCGAATTTGGACAAACTGGCCTCAAAAGGCGCGAAATTCACCAATTGCTACTCCTCTATGCCCACCACGGATCCTTCGCATGTGTCCATCCTGACCAGCTCCTATCCTCGAACCCATGGAGTAATGAATCGGACCATATCATCGCCGAAAAAGACAAGAAAATCCTGCAATCGCTGGGCTATCTCCAGTAATTCTCATTTCAGGCTCCGCGCCGGCCTCACCGGGCAGAGCGGTCGAGACCTGCGTTTTCTTCCCTCATGAACCCGTCTCATCCGGCTGGTTTCAGTCCCGCCCGAACATCAAAAATGCCCGTGATAACAATCGATTGAATGCCGCCTGTGATTCTGATATACTCCTTCGAGGGCGAATTACGGTGTGCTCCATCACCGATGAATAGCGGTCC